>JAKSSI010000179.1 GCA_024403175.1 Clostridia bacterium | reverse complement strand
AACACCAACGTGGAATGGTCTGTCTGTAAGTTCTACTGTTTCTACAAGTCTGCCATCCGGAGAGAAGCCGCTTAATACTAAGCCTGCTTTCTGAAGTGCTTCGCGGTATTCATTATTGAATTCGTAGCGATGTCTATGACGTTCACTGATTGTGAGTGAGCCATAACATCTCTCCATTGTTGTACCCGGTACGATGTTGCAAGGGTATGCGCCAAGACGCAGAGTACCACCCTTATCAACCTCGTCGCTTTGTCCAGGCATAAAGTCAATTACTTTATTATAACACAATTCGTCAAATTCGCCTGAATTTGCATCTTTAATTCCTAAAACATTTCTTGCATATTCGATTACAGCTATCTGCATACCGAGGCAAATACCAAAATATGGAATATTTTGTTCTCTTGCATACTGTGCAGCAAGTATCATACCTTCAATTCCTCTGCTGCCAAAGCCGCCTGGAACTAAAATGCCATCTACACCCTTCATTCTTTCAGCAATATTGTCAGGTGTAAGAGCTTCGGAGTCTATCCAATCGATGTTTACGTGTGCTCCGCAGTAGTAACCTGCATGGCTTAATGCTTCCATTACGGAAAGGTATGCATCGTGAAGGCCTGTGTACTTTCCTACAAGACCAATTGTTACTTCCTTATCTCTTGCATTTGCAAGGGCAAGCATCTTTTCCCATTCTGCAAGATCTATAGTATCTGATTCGAGCTTAAGTTCTCTGCACACAACGCTGGAAAGGTTTGATTTTTCAAGCATCATAGGTGCTTCGTAAAGACATGGAAGTGTAATATTCTGAATTACACAGTCTTCCTTAACATTGCAGAACATTGCAATTTTTTTGAATATGGATTCTTCAAGAGGTTCATCACATCTTAAAACGATGATGTTAGGGTTGATTCCCATACCCTGAAGTTCTTTTACGGAGTGCTGTGTTGGTTTTGTTTTATGCTCGTTGGAGCCGGAAAGGAATGGAACTAAAGTAACGTGAATAAAGAGGCTGTTTTCTCTGCCAACTTCCAAAGAAATCTGTCTTACAGCTTCGAGGAATGGCTGGGATTCAATATCACCGATAGTACCGCCAATTTCAGTAATAACTATGTCGGCATCTGTCTTCTTACCAACGCTGTATACAAATTCCTTAATTTCATTTGTTACGTGTGGAATTACCTGAACTGTAGAACCAAGGTATTCACCTCTACGTTCCTTAGAAAGTACATTCCAATAAACCTTACCAGTTGTAAGGTTTGAAAATTTGTTAAGATCTTCGTCGATGAATCTTTCATAGTGGCCAAGGTCTAAGTCTGTTTCTGCACCGTCTTCCGTTACGAATACTTCGCCGTGCTGGAATGGACTCATTGTACCAGGGTCAACGTTGATGTATGGGTCGAGCTTCTGAGCTGCAACCTTAAAACCTCTTGCCTTTAAAAGTCTACCCAAAGATGCGGCTGTAATACCTTTTCCTAATCCTGAAACTACACCACCTGTTACAAATATGTACTTAGTCATTTTCATCAACTCCTTTATTCTAAAACCCATTTATTCAGGCTATTTTTATCACAAATATAAAGTGATTATATAATGCCGTTTAATCATATAAAAATACTTATTTCCATATGGTATCATACAAAAAATGTATGGCAAAAACGCCTCACTTTTAGCAACATTTTTCTTATATATTATTGTGCAAAGACACAAAATATTTTACAATTAAAGTTACCTCACTCTAAATATTATTGTAGAAAGAAGATAAATAAGATGATTGAGCAAAAAATTCTTCTTCCGGACGGGAGTTACATACCTAAGCTTGGCCAAGGAACTTGGCAAATGGGCGATGATGATTCAAAAGCCGAAAGAGAAGTAAACGGACTTTGCCACGGATTTGAAATAGGCTTCAAAATGATTGACACTGCGGAAATGTATGCAGATGGAAAATCAGAACTTTTAGTCGGCAAAGCACTTAAAAAATCAAATGTAAAAGACCAATATATAGTAACAAAGGTTCTGCCGGAAAATGCTAACAAGAACCGCATTTATTCTAGCCTCGACCGTTCTCTTACCCTTATGGGAATAGACTGCGCAGACATGTACTTGCTCCACTGGAGAGCAGACACCGACCTTAGCGAAATGGTTTACTGCATGGAAGATTTAAAGGATAAGGGCAAGATTAAAAACTGGGGCGTTTCCAATTTTGATGTTGAAGATATGGAAGATCTTTTCAAGGTTCCAGACGGAAACAAGTGCGCAGTAAATCAGATTCTCTATAACTTGGGTTGCAGAGGAATCGAATACGATTTACTCCAGTGGCAGAGAGAAAAGAAGATTCCTTTTATGGCATATAGCCCTGTTGGCCAGGCCGGGGCACTTGTAACTCAAGACCAGGTATCAAAAGAAATGATTATGAAGGATGCCAATGTTAAGGCCGTAGCCGACAGACACAATGCATCAATCGTTCAGATACTCCTTGCATTCGTTCTTCGTTTAGACGATATGATAGCTATTCCAAAGGCTGTTGGCCCAGCACATATAGATGAAAACTACGCTGCTCAAAACATTATTTTGACAGACGAAGATATAGAACAATTATCCGCTTCATTCCCTGCCCCAACTTCTAAAGTGGCAATGGAAAAGTATTAATAGGAAGGCATAAATATGAGCACAGAAAGAGTAACAAGACTCAGAGACAAATATTTTAATTCCAGACCATGCATTACTGCAGAACGTTTAGTACTTCAGACAGAAGCATATAAGCTCTTTGCAGGCGATGCAGTTCCTGTTTTCCGCGCAAAAGGTGTTCATCACATGAGGG
>JAKSSI010000178.1 GCA_024403175.1 Clostridia bacterium | reverse complement strand
TTGGCGAGACGCTCTCTTTAGGTGCGATACTAAAGAACCTGTTTACTTGGAATCCTCTGCAAGTTCTCTTCCAGAAGTTAAGCGTGTAATCGTTTACTTCAACGATAAGCTTGCTTATGCTTCAACACTTTCTGAAGCTCTCGACGAGCTCTTTGGAGAGGGCGCCGGAGATCCACTCAACACTGCATATCCAATTATTGCAGGTAAGGAAATGGCTGAAGAACTCCTTAAGGAGCCAGAACCAATCATTCCAGACGAACCGATTGTTGATGATAATCCTGATAACCCACAGACTCCTATTGATAAGACCGACAAACAGGCAATTGCCGATCTTATTCAGGAAATTACAAACAAGCTTAACGAACTCCAGAAGTATTTAATGGATTAAAAATAAAGAAGAATTAGGATTAGGATATGATTTATTCATTACCAAAAGAAAAAGAAATGGTTTATACAATTCCTAAGGATAAGCACGACAGCGAATCCTTAAAATCTATACTTGCAGCAAACCCACAGATTCGTTTCGTTTCTCTTGTAGCTGTAGATATTTATGGCCACGATACAGATGAAAAAATTCCTGTTGGTCTGCTCTTAAAGGATCCAGATAAATTCCTTTCAGAAGGTGTTATGACAGATGGTTCTTCTGTACTGCTTCCTTTAATTGCGGATATTTCCGATGCAAGTGTAAAGCTTGTACCAGACAAGTCTGTAAACTGGTTCGTAGACTATAACTACGACAACTATGATGCAGAATCTGGTCTTCCAATTGGTACTCTTAGAATTCCTGCTTTCCTTTGCCACAACGACACAAACGAAGTAGGTTCTAGAGTTATCTTAAGAGATACTTTAAGAACATTTAAAGATGAAGTGATGGCGCTTATGATGGCCAATCCATACATCTTTAAATATCTTCCTATTGAAAGCATTTCCGATATCGCATCAATTGAACTTACATCTGCTACAGAACTTGAGTTCTATGTAAGAACTCCGCACGAAGTAGCTGATAAGGAAAAACTTGTTGCTTCACAGGAAATGAAGGAACAGTATTGGAAGAGAACTTTAGGTCCAGTAAGAACTGCTCTTGAAAACACTCTTGAAGTACTTGATAAGTATGGTATTGATGTAGAAATGGGTCACAAGGAAGTAGGCGGTGCTAAGGCTCAGCTTACAGAAAGCGGTGGCTACGAACACATCATGGAACAGCTTGAAATTGACTGGAAGTATTCCGACCCAATGCAGGCTGCTGATAACGATTTCCAGGTTAGAGATATTGTTGGTGATATCTTTACTCTTTATGGTCTTGATGTAACTTTTGCTGCAAAGCCTGTTGAAGGAATCGCAGGTTCTGGTAAGCACACACACTTTGGCGTGGTTGCTAAGCTTAAGAACGGAAAGACTGTAAACCTCTTTGCTCCAAACGATCCAAAGACTGAATACTTAAGCCCTATCGGATTTGGTGCAATTATGGGCCTTCTTAAGAACTACGAGATCGTAAACCCAATTGCTAACTGCACATCCGATTCTTTAAGAAGACTTAAGCCTGGCTACGAAGCTCCTATCAGCATCGTTACCGGACTTGGTAAGTCTGTTGCACAGCCATCAAGAAATAGAACTGTTCTTGCATGCATTATTAGAGATCCAGAAAGCCCAATGAGCACAAGATTTGAGCTTAGATCTCCAAACCCAAAGAGCAATACTTACCTTGTAATTTCTGCTTGCCTTCTTTCCATGTTAGACGGTATTAAGGCTGTTCTTAACATGCACAAGAATCCAGATGAACTTTATAACTCTTTATCTAAAGCCTACGGCGACCCAGACTTCTATCTTGAAGAAAAGAGAGTTTACCGTGCTGAAGGTAATATTTTTACTGACTATACAGAAGAAGAACGTTCTATGCTCTTTGGTCCTACACCAAAGACTGTATGGGAAAACTTAAAGGGCTTCGACCTTTATCCAGAAAAGGCTGAAGTTCTCTACGAAGGAAACAGCTTCTCTAAGGTGGACCTTGAATCATTTAAGGTGGCTGCTTTAGACCTTTGGACATTAGAACTTCATGACAGACTTGTTCCATCATGGAGAAATAATGTTAAGAAATGCTGTGTAAAGCTTCACACAGAAGAATCTGTTTTAGATGACAGACGTTTTGAAGCTATTACTGCTCTTGCAAAAGAAATTGCTCAAGATACAGAAGATAGATATTCTATCCTGACAAGACTTTCAAGAGCTCTTGAAGAACACGATTACGATCTTGCTTCTAGCCTTCAGGTAGAGACACTTGAAAAGGTGGCTGCACTTGAAGCAATTTATACGGAGTATAAGAAGAATATTTTATGTTAGTTCTTGTTACAGGTGCTGGCACAGGCATAGGTAGAGCCTGCGCTTTAGAATTTGCAAAGCAAGACGCAGACTTGGTGCTCTTATGCAACAAGTCTGTTGGTAGTGCAAATGAAGTGGCTAATCAGATTTGTTCCATGGGAAGATCTGCAAAAGTCTTCTGCGTAGATTTAAGAGATGCTTCTTCTGTAATTTCCACTGCCAACGAAATTTTAAATACTTTAGGTGCCCCTGATGTAATAGTAAACAATGCAGGTTCATGGCATGGCGGAGTAATTCAAGATATGACTGCCGAAGAGATTGACGATATTTTAGGCGTTAATGTTAAGGGCATGATTAATATCTGCAAGGCATTTGCTCCAGCCATGATAGAAAGACACTCAGGATGTATTATTAACATTACATCTATGTGGGGTCAGACAGGTGCATCCTGCGAGAGTGTTTACTCTGATGAGGAACTTGAAGAGATTTATCATGAGGCA
>JAKSSI010000177.1 GCA_024403175.1 Clostridia bacterium | reverse complement strand
TATCTGACCCATAATAGCGAAAGTATGGTGGTATGGAAGGAATGCCATGTTTACATCTCCACGGCGAATATCTTCTGAGATGTTCATTGCGTAGATGTTTGATGCACAGTTTCTGTGAGTAAGCTGAACAGCCTTTGCAAGAGATGTAGTACCAGAAGTGAAGAGTATGATAGATGTTGCATCTGGATCTACTATGTAGTCTCTGTAGTAGTCTGTTCCTGTTTCTATAACTTTTGTCCCGTCTTCAACGAGTTTGTTGAGAGTAAGATATCCTTCAATTTCATTCATACAAATGTACTGAAGGTTTGGCACTTCGCCGCTGGCTTTAATCTGTTCTATAAGATCTTTGTGCGCAAGGTCGAAATAGAGCACGTCTGAATAACTGCGCTTAAGCGAACTGATAGTTTCTTCGAGTGGAAGTCCTTTGTCTAAAGGTACGACAACACCGTTGCCGCAGAGCTGCGCAAAGTAGCCTACAGTCCACTGCATAGAGTTGCTTCCGATAATGGCAAGTCTTACGCCCTTAAAGCCATTTGCTACAAGGCCGTTTGCAGCCTTGCGAATCATTGCTTGATACTGAGCAAAAGTAACGTTTTCGTAGGAAACCTCTTTGCCGTTTTTGTGCTTAAGAATAAAAGCTGTATCGTCTGCAAATTTCTCACTACTGTAGGCAAGCAGGGATTTTAAGTCCTGATGCTCTACTGCTTCATATACAGCCTTAAGATTTCCTATTTTAATTCTATTATTCATAAATATCCCTTTTTCTATCGAAATGTGTAAAGTTAATCAATATTGGCCTATGTAGTTTTCGTTACTACTTTACATCATATTAGCTTTGAGGTCAACAGTTATTTGATTTCTAAGTAAGTGCGGATCTAGATATACCTATAAGAAAGTTATGATATAATATGGTATATTTCTATAAAAGTTATTCTTTTAGGGCTTAAATAGCCGATTTTGGAGGCTTTATGACTATTGAAAAGGTAACTGCAAAGGATGCAGCTGAAATCTTGGAAATCTACAAATATTATATAGATGCAACAGCTGTAACCTTTGATTATGATGTACCATCGGTTTTGGAGTTTGAAGAAAAGATAACTCGAATTGCTGAAAAGTATCCATATATTAAGGCTGTTGAAAACGGAAAGATCCTTGGCTATGCCTATGCCAATACCTTTAAAGATAGGCGTGCCTATGATTGGGCAGTTGAAACTACCATCTATTTGGACAAGGATTGCAAGAGACTTGGAATAGGCCGCACGCTTTATGCGGCACTTGAGGCAAGCCTTAAGAATATGGGAATTAAAAATCTTAACGCTTGCATCGCTGTTCCTAAAGACGACAACGATAAAAATCTTTCCAATGACAGTTATTTCTTCCATAAGGAAATGGGTTACAAGCTGATTGGCACCTTCCACGATGTCGGAAGTAAGTTTGGCAAGTGGTACGACATGATCTGGATGGAGAAAATCATAGCTTCTCACGACCCAAATCCAACTGATGTAGATTTTGGTAATTGGTTTTTGTTATAACCACATAAGAAATATGTTGGTAAAACGGGCTGGAAACGGCGTTTTTTAGCAGTTTTTGTATTGACACTCTATTTGCGTAGGTTTAGAATACGTACAAAATAAATTATAAAAAGGAGTTAACAATATGAAAACTTTAGTTAAGAGAACATTATGTATGCTTTTAAGCGTTGCAATGATATTTGCATTCGCAGCTTGCGGAAAGAAAGAAGAACCTGCAAAGCAGCCTGAAGGTCCAAAGGAATACAAGATTGGTATTTGCAATTTTGTAGACGACGCTTCCTTAAACCAGATTGTGGAAAACATTCAGAACACTCTTGATTCTATAGCTAAGTCTGAAGGCGTAAAGTTCACAGTACTTTATGATAACTGCCAGACAGACGCAAATGTAATGAACCAGATTATTCAGAACTTTATCGCAGATAAGGTTGATATAATGATCGGTATTGCAACACCTATCGCAATGGGTATGCAGGCAGCTACAGAAGATAACAACATTCCAGTTGTATTCTCCGCAGTATCCGATCCTATCGTAACAAAGATTGTTGATTCTATGGAAAAGCCAGGTAAGAACATTACAGGTACATCCGATATGCTCAACACAGATTCCATTATCAACATGATGTTCGCATTTAACCCAGATCTTAAGAAGGTTGGCCTTCTTTATGATATCGGTCAGGATTCCTCCACAACAGCAATCGCTAACGCAAAGAAGCTTCTTGCAGCTAAGGGTGTAGAAGTTATCGAAAGAACAGGAACAAACGTTGCAGAAGTTGTACTCGCAGCTGAAGCTCTTGTAGCAGAAAAGGTTGAAGCTATCTTCACACCAACAGATAACACTATCATGACCGCAGAACTTTCTATCTATGAACTCTTTGCAGAAGCTGGAATTCCACACTACTGTGGTGCAGACTCCTTCGCACTCAACGGTGCATTCCTCGGCTTTGGTGTAAACTACGCAAACCTCGGTGTTGAAACAGCTAAGATGGCAGCAGACATTCTCCTCAAGGGAGCAGATCCAGCAACAATGCCCGTTAAGACATTCGACAATGGTATCGTAACACTCAACGAAGACTATATGGAAAAGCATGGTCTTAAGCTCGACGATTTAAAGAAGGCATTTGCAGATTACAGCAGCAGTGTTCAGACACTTAAGACAGCAGAATCATTCTAAGGAAAACACATGGCATCATTAATCCAAACAGCAGTAGAACTGGGGCTTATCAGTTCCCTTACTGTTCTGGCACTATACCTATCATACACAATGCTTAATGTGTGCGATCTTTCAACAGATGGCGCATTTACCCTAGGCGCAGCAGTAGGCGCAGTTGTAGCAATTGCGGGGCACCCG
>JAKSSI010000176.1 GCA_024403175.1 Clostridia bacterium | reverse complement strand
CTCAAACTCTCTGATAGGTTCATAGTCTACAGAAAGGAAACACAGCATATCATCTGTGCCAGCCATCTTATAAAGATGAACCATAGTACTTAAGATGTTATCACCAACAACGATTGTAATATGCGCAGCGGCTGATTGTTCTTTTCCATCTTGTAATCTAAAGTACTCTTCCTTTAATCTTTCATAACCATCCTTTTTTATGTACTTATGAATATCTTTGAAAGGTATTTTAGGGTCGTGCTCATCTGCAGACTTTCCGTAAATCCAAAATGAAAAATGTTCTGGAAGCCAAACAATTTCATTAACAGCATCCACAAGAATCAAATCTTCCATCGTAGAAGATGGGAAAATTGTATCTGGATGAATACTTTTATAATCGCTCCACTCGAAATATTTATATGCCATTTTAAACTCTCCTCACCGCAAATACGAATTTATTTGTATGGCTTTAAATTTGCTATTTTAAGATTGTCTTTTATGAGTTTGCTCTTTGTTTTGCCGTTCATCTTTGGAAGAGGCCAGTAGATATAATCTTTAGCCGCATCAGCTTCACTAAGATCTGGAATTCCATAAATCTTATCAATGTGTTCAGATGGGCAATCCACATACTTACCTTTAAGAGTAGCAATTATTCTTTCGCCTATCATAAGAACCGCAGAAAGGCCGAAGTGAACGAATGTCTTGTTTCTTAGAGAAAGCAGCGGGAATGTTACACCCATAGCGCCTGTAGCTGCCAGCATGCAAGAAGATGGAGAGCAGCAGCCCGCAGCCTTAAACGAAGCCGCATCTTTTAAAACTTCAGCACAATTGCCGAGGGTTAAGATCGGTTTCTTCATAGCCCTGATTTCCGATTCTTCGTAAGCCTTGCCATCTCTATCAAACCAATAGCGCTTACCTTCTATTTCAACACCGCCACCAACAATAATCACAACAGTGTTTGTGTACTTTTTCTTCTGCGCATAAATAATATATTCAAAACCAGAACGAAGAGCGTTTACGCAGCCGCCATTGCAAGTCTTTTCAAGTTCGCGAACAACATCAGGAGTAACTTCATCTAAAGACTTAACCTGAATAGCATGTGGCAGGTTGTGCCCCACAAGTGTAAGCACGTTAGGGAAAGTCTTTACAAAATCATCATCCATTAGTGTAGGTGTAGCACGTCTGAAACTAAATACAGGCTTATTACCAACCACGCTTATTTCATCTTCGCCAAAACCTCTCTTTTCAGCTTCTGTAATAAGAGGAATTGTATCTGGGTCGATACCCATTATTTCTGTTGCGACCCTATCTGTTGCCACGCTGTTTACGCCCGAAATCAAAACATGAGTATCTACTGGGTCGACAGGCGCAGGTGTATTACCTTCACCGCCGATGATACCGTCGATGATAATCAAATCAGGCTTAAACAAATACAGAAGATCTGCAAGTTTTTTATTTATGTAATAGTTATGATTTCTTTCTCTAAGAGCATATGGTATAGTACCCATGGCGTTTTTAAAACCAAGAGTTACTCCTGTATAGATATTTGTCTTAAGCTTTGGAACTGAAACATAGCAAGCCTTGCCATCTACGATGTCTTGATAAAGTTCAGGAATATATACTTCCTTCATAACTTCTGCTTTTGGAAGCATATATCTTACAACAGGCTTTGTTTCTAAGGCCACCAAACCAACACCCTGATGCTTTGCTATTCTGTCATAGCCAGCATTCTTAAAACTATTGCGTGTCGGCATAGGTTTACCGGAAGATTCGGTAATTATGATAGGTTTATTGAACTTTTTAAGATAAGAAATAACAGCGTCGAATACGCGCGGATCTGTAGATTCAGGATAGTCAACAGATTCCATACCGCTGTTATGATATACAGAAACCAAATTAGGTTTTACAAGAATTTTTTCGCAGGAGCTGAATTTCTCGGAGTACCCCGACTCCTTATCGAGGTTATCTAAATTCTCATAAACGACTCTAAAAATTTCTTTAACATCTTCTCTATCGTAATATTCCCTCGACCCATAATTCTTAGGCAAGGCAACATAGTCCTGACGCATATTAATGTCTTTAGTTTGAGTAATAATAACCGGGGTTTTCATAAGGATACTCCTTTTCAGCCTTTGTTATTTATTTAACTTTCTTCTATTATAACACATCTATACAATTTCGTTTACATTCATTTTGACTAAATCAACACTTTTTATAACAATTAGATTAATAAAAAACCGACTTATGTGATTTCACGAAGTCGGTTTTATTTATCATTAGTCTGTTGCCTTATGGAATTCTTCGATTAAGTATTTTCTAATCTTTTCGAATGTTTCTCTATCTTTTAAGCCAACATTCTTTCCATCAATCTTATCTGCATAGAGGCAAAGATTACTAGAGCTTGTAACAATTACTTCATCTGCATCAAAAAGTTCTGGCAGATAGAAAGCTTCTTCCTTTACAGGAATGTTCAAAGCGTTGCAAGCCTTAATTAAATGAGCTCTTGCAATACCCGGAAGAATAAGATTATCTGTTGGCGCTGTATGAAGCACACCATCCTTTAAAATCCGTACCTCTAATACACCGGAGTAAGCTGGATGACCATAACCACGGGCCAGACTTGAGATGGTAACCGTATCGTCCTCATCATATGGAGCAACGATATACATATCCCCCTCCTCGTAGTCCTCTGCAACAAATGTAACGGCTTCTCCTGCCTGATAGGTTGTTCGAACTCCGTCCTTGTTTGTCACAGTAAAGGCTTGATCACTTGTAAAAATTGCACGACCCATGTCATAGGATGAAAAATTATCATTGCTCAAAATCACACGAATATTGTCGCAGACAAGTTTTTCATTTACAATTGCCGCTATAATCGTGTCTCCATCCTTAACGATATCAACGG
>JAKSSI010000175.1 GCA_024403175.1 Clostridia bacterium | reverse complement strand
TATTCTTACTTCTACACATGTGGTCCTGAACCAATGCTTAAGGCTGTTTATAAAGCAACAAAGACAAATGGTCAGATGAGTTTTGAAAAGAGAATGGGCTGCGGATTTGGTGCTTGTATGGGTTGCTCTTGCAAGACTATTACAGGCAACAAGCGTATCTGCAAGGAAGGCCCTGTTCTTAGAAAGGAAGATGTATTATGGGAAGATTAAATGTAAACCTTTGCGGTATAGAAATTGACAATCCTGTAATTCCTGCTTCCGGTACATTTGGCTACGGATACGAATTTGCAGAGATTTATGACATTAACTGCCTTGGTACATTCTCTTTTAAGGGAACAACCAAAGAACCTCGCTTTGGAAATCCAACTCCAAGAATTGCTGAATGCACAGCAGGTATGATTAATGCTGTTGGTCTTCAGAATCCTGGCGTTGATAGAGTTATTTTAGAAGAACTTCCAAAGCTTAAGCAGTGCTTTAATAAAAAGGTAATGGCAAACGTAAGTGGTTTTGCTGTTGATGAATACTCTTATGTTTGCGAAAGACTTGATAGACAGGATCAGGTTGGCTGGCTTGAAGTAAATGTAAGCTGCCCTAATGTACACGGTGGTGGTATGGCATTTGGTACAGATGCAAAGGCTGCCGCTTCTGTTGTTGCCGCTGTAAAGAAGGTTACAACAAAGCCTGTTATCATTAAGCTTTCACCAAATGTTACAGACATCGTTTCTATTGCTAAGGCTTGCGAAGATGCTGGTGCAGACGGTATCAGCCTTATCAATACACTTCTTGGTATGCGTATAGACTTAAGAACAAAGA
Organism: Clostridia bacterium; assembly: GCA_024403175.1. The sequence continues at coordinate 2,077 of JAKSSI010000175.1, read as the reverse complement.
AGCCTATCATTGCAAATACAATGGGTGGTTTCTCTGGCCCTGCAATTTTCCCACCGCTGAAGATGTTCTTGAAATGATGATGGCTGGCGCAACAGCTGTAGAAGTTGGCGCCGCAAATCTTGTTAACCCTACAGTATGCAAGGATATTATTGATAATCTCCCTGCTGTTATGGATAAATACGGAATTAATAACTTAAGCGAAATTATCGGAGGAGCAAAATAATGGGTAAGGACGTAATTATCGCTTGCGATTTTGCAAGTGCACAAGACACCTTCGCTTTCCTTGACAAGTTCACAGGAAAGAAGCCTTTTGTAAAAATCGGTATGGAACTTTTCTATGCAGAAGGTCCTGCTATTGTAAAAGGTATTAAGGAAAGAGGACATAAGATTTTCCTCGATTTAAAACTTCACGATATTCCAAATACAGTTAAGAAGTCTATGAAAGTTCTTTCTAACTTAGATGTAGACATTTGCAATCTTCATGCAGGCGGAACAATTCCAATGATGGAAGCTGCTCTTGAAGGTTTAACAAGAGCTGACGGCACAAGACCACTTCTTATTGCTGTAACTCAGCTTACATCTACAGACGAAGAAACAATGAAGAGAGATCTTCTTATCAATGAACCTATTGACCAGGTAGTAATGCACTATGCAAAGAATGCAAAGATTGCAGGTCTTGATGGCGTAGTATGTTCTCCACTCGAAGCTCAGAAGGTTCACGATAACTGCGGAAAAGATTTCCTTACAGTAACTCCTGGCATCAGATTTGCTGATGGAGAAAATGGAGATCAGAAGAGAGTTATGACACCAGCCGATGCAAAAGAAATCGGTTCAGATTATATAGTTGTAGGCAGACCTATTACTGCAGCAGAAGATCCAGTTGCTGCATATGAACGCTGCTGCAGAGAATTCATTGGATAAGGAGTTTAAGATGGAATTAAATCAGTTAATCGCATCCGATCTTTTAAAGATCAAAGCAGTATTTTTTAGACCAGAAGAACCATTCACATGGGCAAGCGGAATTAAGAGCCCTGTATATTGCGACAATCGTCTTACACTCACATCTGTAGAAGTAAGAAACGACGTTGAAAATGGTCTTTCTGCACTCATTAGAGAAAACTATCCAGACGTAGAAGTTCTTATGGGAACATCTACAGCAGGTATTGCACACGCTGCTATCGTTGGCCATCTTATGGGGCTCCCAATGGGTTATGTAAGATCCGGCGCTAAGGATCATGGTAGACAGAACCAGATTGAAGGAAGACTTGAAAAGGGTCAGAAGGTTGTAGTTGTAGAAGACTTAATCTCCACAGGCGGATCTGTTATCGAAGTTGTTAATGTATTAAGAGAAGCTGGCGCAGATGTTCTTGGTGTTGTAAGTATTTTCACTTATGGTATGAAGAAGGGTCTTGTAAGACTTGCTGAAGCAGACGTTAAGAACATTTCTCTTACAAACTTCGATGTAATTGCAGAAGTTGCTGCACAGCAGGGATACATTAATCCTGAAGATATTTCAAGACTCATTGCATTTAGAAATAACCCGGATGACGAAAGCTGGATAGGAGCAAAATAAATGAGAAGCGTTATTGATATTCTTGATCTGACAGTTGAAGAAATCGACGAACTTCTTCACACTGCAGATGATATTATGTCTAACCCGCAAAAGTATGCTCATGTGTGCGACGGTAAGAAGCTTGCTACTTTATTCTTCGAACCATCTACAAGAACACGTATGAGTTTCGAAGCTGCTATGTACGAACTTGGTGGAAATGTAATTTCCATGGCAAGTGCTGCATCATCTTCTGCTGCTAAGGGCGAATCTGTTGCAGACACTGCAAAGGTTGTAAGCTGCTATGCTGATATTATTGCAATGCGTCATCCAAAGGAAGGCGCTGCAAAGGTTGCTGCAGATAATGCAACAGTACCAGTAATTAACGGCGGCGACGGCGGACACTGCCACCCAACTCAGACAACAGCTGATCTTCTTACAATTTGGAAGGAAAAGGGTGGTTTTGAAAACTTAACAGTAGGTCTTTGCGGAGACTTAAAGTTTGGTAGAACAGTTCACTCTTTAATC
>JAKSSI010000174.1 GCA_024403175.1 Clostridia bacterium | reverse complement strand
TACGCAGATTATTCTTCAAGACAATCCATAAAAGGTGAGTTTGCAGTTTTTATTTCTGGTGTAAAAAATATTAAGAATTCTGATGAATCTACCGATAATTAAAGGGTAGAGGGGTAGGACGTTATATGATGATAAATGGTGTAAACAATGTAACTCAGGTTAACAATGTTCAGAATCTCCGTAAAAATGAAGGCACTTCTAAAGTAGCTCACGAAGCTGATTCAATCAGTGTTTCTGCAGAAGCTAAAGAAATGGCTGAAATTTACTACATGGAGAAGGTTGCTAACGAAACTCCAGATGTTAGAGCTGACCGTGTTGCCGAAGTTAAAGAAAAACTCAAGGATCCTAACTACTTAAACAACGCTGTATTAAATTCAGCAGCAGATAAATTCTTGTCTGCACTTGGTCTTTAATAACAACAATTATTAGACGCAAAAAGACGGAATTACTATAATTCCGTCTTTTTTTTTACACACGGAACAAGGAGCTTACACATGAGTGATTTTATTTTTAGAATTAATCCTAACGTTATAGTTGGACCATATACAATCAGCCGTTTGGGAACACAGGTTCGCGAATGGGGTACTCGCTATATGGTAATTATGGACCCATACTTAAATGAAGCTAAGCTTGCAGAACAAATTATGCAGTCACTTATTGAAAGAAAGATTGAAAGCTTTGTTTTTGCTGAATTAACAGAAGGTCCATCTTCTAAAACAATCGAACGTGCTTTGGCTCTTGCAAAGGAAGGTCATGTTCATGGAATTATTTGTATTGGTGGTGAAAAAGCAATTCACGTTGGCCGTGCAGTAGCCGCTTTCTACCACGAAATTCATGACTTCTACAATTTTATGGACGGAGCTTTACCTACTACAAATCCTATCCCTTGTATCTGTATTCCTACAACTTACAGAAGTCCATATACATTTACTCCAGATATTCCTGTTACAGACTCTAGAAATCACCAGCTTAAGTTCCTCCGCGTTCAGAATGCACTTACTAAACTTGTACTTATTGACCCTAACTTAATGCTTACATTAACTGAAAACCAGAAAGCTACACTTTCTATCGAATTAATCAGTATTGCAGTAGAAGCTTACCTTTCTCAGAAAGCAAACTTCTTTAGTGATATGTTTGTAGAAAAAGGATTGGAAATTCTTTCTTACGCTTTAGACGGCTCTCCTTCCCTTGATATTACAACTCCTGCAGAAGTCCTCCTTGCCGAAGCGGGAATTATGCTTTCAATGGCAGCCGCTTCATCATCATTAGGAATGGGCTCCCTTCTTTCTTTAAGTATTTACTCACGCTATCACAAAAGTAAGTCTCTTGTATCTTCTATTCTTTTACCATTTGAACTTGAAGATGCTGCTAAATTTAAATTAGCAAAACTTGATAAACTTGCTCATATTATGCGCACTTGTCCTGAAGAAGCAGACAGTGAAGAAGCAGTAAAAGCATTTACAGAATATGTTCGCCAGAAGATTGCAAAAGCCGCAATTCCAACACGTCTTAAAGATATTGGACTTTCTGTAGAACAGCTTTCACTTCCAGTTGAAGATATTCGCGACGTAAACTTAATCAACAATCTTCCTAGAAGCATGACTACAGATGACCTTTTTGACTTTGTAAAATTAGCTTACTAAGAGACACACATGATAGAACCAGGAAAACTTTTTCAACTTGAAGGCGGCCAGAAGCGTCGTAAACTTGCATTAACATTTGGTGCTCTTGAACGTGATATTTTAGGTATTGCAGAAAAAGGCACTGAATATACTTTTACTTCTCTCCCCCGCTCTGAATACATTAAGCAGGTAACAGAAGTTCTTCTTCGTGATCCAAAAATTACTCCAGAACAGACAGACGAACTTAAAAAACTGATGGCAGCAGACCCTTTTGATGAGCTTCGTCTTTGTAATGTGGCAAGAAACATTATGCTGGGAATAATTGGAACTTTCCCTGCGGAATGGGACTTGGTTATTGCGCCACATGTTGCTCCTACAGATGAAAACGGCCTTGTGCGCCAGCGAGACTTTTTCCCTGGAATGTGCGTTTATGCAGAAGACATTCGTTCGCCATTTAACATTGGTTCAATTTTCCGTTCCGCAGAAGCAATGGGTGCCGACAAAGTTTTTATTTCTCCACACTGTATAGATCCAACTCAGCCACGAGCAATTCGTTCTGGTATGGGATGTATTGAAACTATGGGCTGGGACCGTCTTTCTTTAGATGAACTTCCACCAGACCTGCCAGTATTTGCCCTTGAAACTGGCGGTACAGACATTAATGAGTTTGAATTTCCAAAACAGGGGATTTGTATAATTGGTTCAGAAGAGCTTGGAGTAAGTCCAGAAGCTCTGGCAAAGGCAACTTATGGGCGCGTTACAATCCCAATGAAAGGTTTAAAGGCTTCTTTAAATGTTGGAGTAGCTTTTGGAATTTTAATGCAAAAGTGGGTTGAAGCTATAGAACGCTCTTAACTTTCTCAATAACGTAATTAAGCTGAATTTCATCATTGATATTATGCTGTTTCAAAATCTCTCTATCTATTTGATAGAATTCAACTTTTTTCTCTACATATAACTGCATTATTTCTGCAAGATACAAAACCGACATTATCATTGCAGAATCTGGTGGACATAATCGGGCATAATTCCATCCTGCCAACTGATATGATGATGCATTAGGGAAACCGGAATTTTTAGCATACTGAAGACTAAGGAATCCGCTGTTTATTCCTGATAAGAAAAAATCTCTTGCTTCATCTGTCTTTATTTTTTCAAGTAAAGTAATCTGTTCTTCGGTCATGGCATTCACCATAATCTGTCCCATGTTACTTAACAAACCAAGACCAAATAAATATTCAGCATCTATTTCTTCAGAAATATTTAATGCTTTTCTATTTTTAGCAAGATT
>JAKSSI010000173.1 GCA_024403175.1 Clostridia bacterium | reverse complement strand
GATTTGCAACAGGCGGTCTTTCATAAGTAAAGCCCGGCAAAATCTGTCGAAATCTATTAACGCTTAAAGAAATGTGCTTAGATGAATCAATAATCTTTTCGGTAAGACCATCAACAAGAATAATGTTTGAATGTCTGCCCATTACTTCGGCAATAAGTCGCTTTATAACAGGGCTTCCAAATTCATTTAAAGACTCTATTTCAAATTCGATTATTCTTTCTCTATCTACCTGATTAACGCTTATAATAACGCCGCCTTGAATTTGCTTTCTTAAAAGCATACAAAAAGCAGGCGCTGTTAAAGGGTTTTCAAAAGTCAAATTTGTAAATTGCACGCGCGACCCAGCAGAAGAAGCATCTATAAGTAGCTTCTTTCTAGTTTCAGCAGTTCTAACCTGCATGACAAGCATATCAGGTTCTGGCTGCATTACCTTTTCAATTTTTGCACCAGCAAGTTCTTCTGCAAGTTCTTTGCAGACAGCACTTGTCAGCAGTCCATCGTATGCCATTTATTCTAAGTTCTGTACCTGTTCTCTAATCTTTTCAATTTCGGCCTTAAGAATAAGAACCTTATCTGTAATCTTAATATCGTTAGCTTTGCTTCCGATAGTATTGGATTCTCTGTTCATTTCTTGAACAAGGAAATCAAGCTTCTTACCAACAGCTTCCTTACCGCTGCAGATTGTTCTAAACTGTGCGCAGTGACTTGTGAGTCTTACGATTTCTTCTGTAATGTTGCTCTTGTCTGCAAATACAGCAGCTTCAAGAAGAACTCTGTCTTCTGGAATTGTTGCTTCCTGTCCGAGAAGTTCCTGAATTCTTTCCTTCATCTTTAAAGCATACTGCTTTGCAACTTCAGGCGCATAAACCTCAATTTCCTTAACAGTTTCTTCAATGTAGTTGTTTCTTGCAAGCATGTCTTCTACAAGCTTCTTACCTTCTACAACCTTCATTGCATCGTAGCTTTCAAGTGCCTTGTTTACTGCAGACATAAGAGCCTTAAGAATTTCTTCTTCATCTTCTTCTGCAGGTGTATTCTTTAAAACATCAGGCATAGTTGCAAGCATTCTTAAATCAACTTTTCCCTCAAGATCAGGAAATTCGTTCTTAAGTGTAACAAGGCTTTCATAATATGCCTTTGCAGCATCAATATTAAGTCTAATGTCTGTGCTTTCAAAAGAGAGATCGTCTACCATAATGGATACATCAATCTTTCCTCTTGGTGCAACAGCCTTAACAGCCTGCTTAATCTTTTCTTCGGCAAACTGATAACGTCTTGGCATCTTAACAGAAATTTCGCAATATCTGTGATTTACGGATTTAATTTCCGCAACAACATTTCTCTTTTCGTCGGTATACTCACCACGGCCGAAGCCTGTCATTGATTTAATCATTTTTAAGCCTTTCTATAACTGATGTGTACTCAACTGGAGGTTCTACAGTAAACTCAATGTATTCGCCCTTAGTAGGATGAATAAATCCGAGTGTACCTGCGTGAAGCATCTGACCTTCCACTTTAAATGCATGCTTTTTAGGGCCATAAACACTGTCGCCAAGAAGCGGATGATGCTTGTAAGCCATATGAACTCTAATCTGGTGAGTTCTTCCGGTTTCAAGCTTAGCTTGGAACTGCGTATAACCCTTGAACTGGTTTAAAATATGTATATGCGTAATGGCGTGTTTTCCATCAGGAACTACAGCCATTCTCAATCTGTTTTTAGGATCTCTTCCAATTGGCGCAACTACCGAAAAATCCTCTTTTAAAGGATAATAACAAACGCCTTTATAAAGTCTATTAATTGAATGCTCGGCAAACTGAGAAGAAAGCCCGCGATGAGCCACATCAGTTTTAGCCACAACTAAAAGACCAGAAGTATCTTTATCAATTCTGTGAACTATTCCCGGACGCTCGACCCCATTTATGGTGGACAAAGCTTTACAATGATATAAAAGTCCGTTAACTAAAGTTCCATTTAAGTTTCCTGCAGCAGGATGCACAACCATTCCCTTTGGCTTATTGACAATAACTAAATCATCGTCTTCATAAACTATATCTACAGGAATATTTTCAGGCTTTGCTTCGCAGCTTTGAGCAATCGGCATAATAACACTCACCTGTTCTCCTGCATTAAGCTTAGCCTTTTTTGAATCAAGTTTTTTTTCGCCAACGAAAACAAAACCGTTCTCAATAAGCTTTACAACATAGCTTCTTGAACAGTCTTCTAAAAGTGAAGAAAGCACGCTGTCGATTCTTTCGCCTGCGTGCTCTTCGTCTATTAAGAATTCAAATTTATTCTCGTTCTGCATTCTTAGTTAATCTAGGTTCAATTATTAATACTGCAATAATCAGCAGCACGCAGCCACAAGTTACTGCAATGTCTGCTACATTAAATACTGGAAGAATGTGAATGTCTATGTAATCGTGTACATAATCAAACACAATTCTTTCGTACAAATTGCAAAGGCCTCCGCCTACAATTAAAGACAAAGCAAAGCGCTCTACTTTATTTATGTTTTTGCGTGTTACATAAACATAAGCAATTATGGCAATTATGATTACAGAAGTAATGGCAACTAAAAGCCACTTTCTTCCTGCAAGCATACCCCATGCAGCGCCATCATTAATTACAAAGACATAATCCAAAAGCTTTGGAATAATTGTCTTCTGATATACGCCAGCTTCGAACAAGCTCATTACAATACGTCTTACCGCTGTTGATAATACGCAAACACCTAATATTGTTGAAATGAAAGATACCACTATTCGATATCCTTTCTTAAGTTAACGATAGTATGTTCTAAAGTGTCATTCATATTCTTAAAAGCCTCATCATTAAAGAAATCCTTATCAGATGACTTCTTTTCAGGAACAGAATTAATAATATCGTTAAACTGCTTTACTGCACTCGGGTCGCAAGCTGTT
>JAKSSI010000172.1 GCA_024403175.1 Clostridia bacterium | reverse complement strand
TGTCTCTGAGCAACGATTACGCCGTGGTCGAGTTCTACTTCGCCCTTTGGTCCTACGATCTTGAGGCCTGGTGTACCTTCGAGCTTACCGCTCTGTCTTACAGGAACGCCCTTGATACCAAGAGATCTTGTATCTGTCATAGAAAGTTCAACCTGAGTTTCCTTTCTTGTTGGTCCAAGTACTCTAACTGTAGCAGATCCCTTTGGTCCTACAATCTGAACCTGTTCTTCTGCTGCAAACTGATTTGGCTGCTTGAGTTCCTTCTTTAATGTAAGCTGTGCGCCTTCACCGAAGAGAACTTCAAGATCTGCCTGAGAAAGATGAATGTGCTTGTTGGAAATACCAACTGGAACTTTATAACCCATTTTATTCCTCCTTAATCCATGAAACATATGGGAGATTTCTGTAATGCTGGTCCATATCAAGACCATAGCCAACTATAAACTTATCTTCTACTTCAAAGCCGACATAGTCGCCCTTAAATTCAACCTTACGTCTTGAAGGCTTATCGAGTGCAGTACAAATCTTAAGGCACTTTGGATTTCTTGCGAGAAGCTGTGTCTTAAGATAAGAAAGTGTAAGACCCGAATCGATAATGTCTTCAACTATAATAACATTTTTGCCTTCAATTGGTGTATCTAAATCCTTACCAATTCTAACAACGCCAGAAGATTTTGTAGCGCTGCCGTAAGAACTAACACACATAAAATCTATTGTAACGTCTAAATCGATCGCGCGCATTAAATCTGCCATAAAAGGAACAGAACCTTTAAGAATTCCTACGAGGAGAACACTTTCACCTTTAAAGTCTTCTGTAATCTGTGCGCCGATTTCTTTAACCCTTGCCTTAATCTGTTCTTCAGTAATTAATACTTCGCTTGTAAAACTAGCCATTTGCTTCTTCACCTGCTTTTGATAATAGCTCTTCAATACAATTCAAAACTTTATCTACACCAGTCTTCTCTAATGCAGATACAGGAATAAGTATATCACTTTTTTCCATTTCTAGGTCTTTTCTTATTATACTTAGATTTTTATTTAGTTCATTTTTTGAAATTTTATCGGCTTTTGTGGCAATTACAACACCATCCAGACCATAATACTTTAAATAATCGTACATTTGCCTGTCTTGTGCTGATGGTTTATGTCTGCAATCTACAAGGAGAATGCACTTTACCAATTTTTCGCGACCCGAAAGATAGGCCTCCATCATAGGGCCCCAACTTTCAGCCTCGGACTTTGAAACCTTGGCAAAACCATAACCAGGAAGGTCGACAATTCTAAATTCATTATTAATAGAAAAGAAATTAATAGTTCTAGTTTTCCCTGGACTACTTGAAACTTTTGCAAGTTTCTTTCTATTAGTAAGTAAATTTAAAAGTGATGACTTTCCTACGTTTGATCTTCCTGCAAATGCAATTTCAAAAACTTCGTCCTGCGGATATTGGCTTGGCTTTACTGCCGAGCTGATAAAATCTGCGGATTTAATGATCATATAAGAGCCTCATTTAATGCATCATTTGCAGTTTCGAGAAGCACAAACTTAAGGCTATCTCTAACCTGCTGTGGAAGTTCCTTAAGATCCTTTTCACATTCTGTAGGAAGAAGAACCTTCTTGATACCCATTCTATGAGCTGCAAGAACCTTTTCCTTAATACCACCAACAGGAAGAATCTTACCTCTTAAAGTAATTTCACCTGTCATGGCAATATCCTTTCTAATCTTTCTACCTGTTAATGCAGAAACTACAGAAGTGCACATTGTAACACCTGCAGATGGACCATCCTTTGGTGTTGCGCCTTCTGGAATATGAATATGAATATCGTACTTCTTGTTAAAGTCTTCCTCGACCCCAAGCTTCTTTGCATTAGCTCTAATAAAGCTAATAGCTGCTTTTGCAGATTCCTGCATAACATCACCAAGCTGGCCTGTGAGCTGAAGCTGACCACTACCTGGAACAACAGCTGTTTCAATAAAGAGTGTTTCGCCGCCAACAATTGTCCAAGCAAGACCTGTTGCAACGCCTACTTCATCTTTTCCAAGAAGCTTATCATAACGAACCTTCTTTGTTCCAAGATAATCTTCAATATTTTGAGCTGTGATGTTCTTCTTTTCTGTTTCTCCACCAACGTAAGCACGAGCCACTTTACGGCAAACATTTCCGATTTGCTTTTCGAGTCCTCTTACGCCAGATTCTCTTGTGTAAGAAACAATGATTTCGTTGATTGCACTCTTGTTGAATGCAATATTCTTATTTGTAAGACCTGTTGCCTTAAGCTGCTTTGGAATAAGGTACTTCTTTGCAATGTTGAACTTTTCTTCCTGAATGTATCCAGAAAGTTCAAGCACTTCCATTCTATCAAGAAGTGGTCTTGGAATTGTTTCTGTTGTGTTTGCAGTTACGATGAATAAAACCTTAGAAAGATCAAATGGAACTTCAAGATAGTGATCTACAAATTCCTTGTTCTGTTCTGGGTCTAATACTTCAAGAAGTGCTGAAGCTGGGTCGCCGTGGAAATCGGCACCAATCTTATCTACTTCATCGAAAAGGAATACAGGGTTTGCACTGCCGCATTCCTTAATTGCATTCATTACTCTGCCTGGAATTGCTCCGACATAAGTTCTTCTATGACCTCTAATTTCTGCTTCATCTCTTACACCGCCTAAAGACATGTGAACAAATTCTCTGTCTACGGCTCTTGCAACAGAACGAGCAATAGAAGTCTTACCTACTCCTGGAGGGCCTACAAGACACAGGATAGGTGCTTTATTTTCTGTAGTTAAAGTCTGAACAGCAAGGAATTCAAGGATTCTATCCTTTACCTTTTCCATTCCGAAATGATCTTCGTCTAAAACACTCTGAGCCTTGGCCATATCCATCTTTGCATCTGAATATTTATTCCATGGCATATCAAGAATTGTTTCAATATA
>JAKSSI010000171.1 GCA_024403175.1 Clostridia bacterium | reverse complement strand
TGTCGTAAAACTTATTAATTACAGAAATTATAGACGAGGTTTTTCGTTGAGTCCGGAGAATTTATTGCGAGGTAATGCAATTCGTATAAGATGCATTGTCTGTTGGATAATAGTTCACTCTGTCAATACTGAAAGTATGAATATACTAAAAAAGAACTATCAATTGCTTGATAGTCCTTTTTGTATGCAACAATATGTTTCTAGTTTTCAATTGCGAATACTACGGATTCTAAGTTTCTTAGGAAGAGCAATACTTCTTTGCGGTCTTCTTCGGTAAGTGAAATATTAAAGCTTGCACCAATGTTTCCGTAGAAACCACTCTTTGCATTGTGAATTTCAAAAGAGTTTGTCTTTGGATAAGTAGTTTTGATTGTATCAAAAATAAAGTTCAGCTTTGCCTTATCATCAATTTCTATATAGAAACGAATATTTTCTCTTTGGTTGTATTCAAGCTTTGTAAGGGTAGATGTTGTAATAAGTATTACGAGCGACCCAACAATGGCTGCAATGTACTGGCCTGCCCCAATGGCAATACCAACGGTTCCGCATGCCCAAAGTGCTGCTGCTGTTGTTAAGCCTGTAATTCTACTGCTTCTTACCATAATCATTCCAGCGCCAAGAAAACCGATGCCGGAAACAACCTGCGCGGCGATGCGGCCAGCATCTCCGGTCAACGCCAGATGCAATTCTTGATGGGTCGCCACTGCCATAATCCATTACCATTACCATGCCGCTAACTGTGGCAATGCAAGAACCCATAGAAACCAGGATATATGTACGAAGGCCTGCAGCTCTTCCGTGTCTGCCACGCTCCATACCGATTAAACCGCCCATTATTGCAGAAAGCATGATTCTGAACAGTATGGACGCTGTATTTACGCTTGTTAATATTTCAATAACTCTCATATCTATCATTACTTGGCCGTAGGCCTATTTCTATAAAATTGACAATTTTTGGATTAATCGCCACTATAATATATATTAGTAAATAAGTCAAGGGCAAAAGGGCTCTTTTTTGTTGTGTTAATAAGGTAACTAGAATTGACATAGGGTTTGAATACTAATAAAATATATTTTGTATGATTATGTAAAAAGGAAGTAAAATTCTATGATTATTGACAGTAAAAAATATGGTGGTTTATGTGAGTGCGGAAAAGAGCACTACATGAATACACGTCTCTGCATTATCGAAGCAGGGGCTCTTGAAAAATTAGATGAATATCTTGCTCAAGTTGGCATTACAGGAAAGCGTTGTGCGGTATACGGAAGCATTACTTTCAATAACCCAGCTTTCATTCATCCAACTGTAGATCAGGAAATCGTTCTTCAGTCTGAAGGTCTTCATGCAGATGAAAAGCAGACTCAGAAGGTTTTAGATCAGCTTGACGACGATGTAAAGGTTCTCTTTGCATGCGGCAGCGGTTCTATTCACGACACAGTTAGATTCTGTGCAGCAAAGAAAGGCATAGAATTTGTAGCTCTTCCAACAGCTGCAAGTGTAGATGGATTCTGCTCAACAGTAGCTGCCATGACATGGTACGGATACAAAAAGACTTTCCCTGCAATTGCACCAACTCTTGTAGTTGCAGATCTTAACGTAATAAGCAAGGCTCCATCTTACTTAACAGCAAGTGGTGTAGCCGATGTTCTTGGTAAGTATATCGCTCTTGCAGATTGGAAGATTTCCAATGCAATTACAGGCGAATACATTTGCCCAAGAATTCTCAAAATAGTAGAAGATGCAGTTAAAGATATTTGGGACAGCTGCCTTGATACTCTTAACGGAGATATGGCTGCTTTTGAAAAGGTTATGTACGGCCTTATTATGAGCGGTCTTGCAATGCAGCTTATGGGTAATTCTCGTCCGGCTTCCGGCGCAGAACACCATGTTTCCCACATTATCGAAATGCGCCCAGTAGGTCTTGGTGATGTTCATAGCGAAGCTCTCCACGGAGAAAAGGTTGGTGTAGGTACACTGATGGCTGCAAGAGAATATCACAGACTTGCAAAGATTGAAGATATTTCCGGACTTGTAAGTGAATATAAACCTCTTGATGAAGACAAGATGAGAAGTCTTTACGGAGAACTTTACGATGGTGCTGCAGAAGAAAACCAGGGAGACTGCCTTGCAAAGGTAACTCCTGAAGCTCTTATTGCTGCATGGCCAAAGGTTCGCGAAATAATTGCTACAATTCCTACTGAAGAAGAAATTTATGATAAGTTTGAAAAGCTTGGAGCAAAGAGATGTTTAGCAGACATTGATGTTCCTGAAGAAATTTACGATAAGCTTATCGAAAATTCCCCAACAGTTAGAAATCGTCTTACATTAATGCGTATTAAGCGCATGCTTAAAGCTTAGTTAAATTTGCGCAAGCTATATATTGGATAGGAGTACAAAGTGAGCAACAATATTTCAATCAAACATGCTGTAAAAAAGTACAACAACGATACAGTAATTCCTGATTTAAATCTTGAAATTAATGAAGGTGAATTCTTTACACTTCTCGGACCATCCGGTTGTGGTAAGACAACACTTCTTAGAATGATTGCTGGTTTTAACAGTATTACTGCAGGTGATTTTTATTTTGGCTACAAGAGAATTAACGATCTCGACCCAGCAAAGAGAAACATCGGTATGGTATTCCAAAACTATGCTATCTTCACACATGTCACAGTAAGAAAGAATGTTGAATTCGGTCTTAAGAATAAGAAGTTCCCTAAGGACAAGATTAAGGCTCAGGCTGACAAGTTTATGGAACTTATGCAGATTAGCCAGTTCTCTGATCGTATGCCAGAACGTCTTTCTGGTGGTCAGCAGCAGAGAGTTGCTCTTGCAAGAGCTCTTTGCATTGAACCAGATATACTTATTATGAACGAAAATCTATACAACATAAACAAAAAAATAAAAAAAAAAAAAAAAAAAGAAATAAAAAAAAAA
>JAKSSI010000170.1 GCA_024403175.1 Clostridia bacterium | reverse complement strand
ATATGTAGTGGATAAGCATCTTGATATTGGTTTTGCTTTTGATGGCGATGCTGATAGGTGTGTTGCGGTTGATGAACATGGTAACGTTGTAAATGGCGATGGCATCATGTATGTTTGCGCTAAGTACATGAAAGAAAACGGCACTCTTGGTAATTCAAAAGTAGTTACAACTGTAATGTCTAACTTTGGTCTTTATAAGGCTTTTGATGAGCTTGGTATTGGCTACGAAAAGACTGCAGTTGGCGATAGATATGTTTATGAAAATATGGCAGAGTTTGGTCACTTAATTGGCGGTGAACAGTCTGGTCATATCATATTCAAGAAGTATGCTACAACAGGCGACGGTGTGCTTACAGCGCTTAAGGTTATGGAAGTTGTTACACAGAAAAAGACTTCACTTTCTAAACTTACAGAAGGTGTAACAATGTATCCTCAGGTACTTAAGAATGTTATCGTAACAGATAAGGATGAAACTATGGCAGATGCTATAGTTCAGAAGTCTGTAAGCGATGCCGAAAGCTTCCTTGGCGACAGCGGCAGAGTTCTTTTAAGAAAGTCTGGTACAGAGCCTGTGCTTCGTGTAATGGCAGAAGCATCTACAGCTGAAAATGCAGAAAAGGCTGTAGATGATATCATCGCTGCAATGAAAACTGCAGGCAAATTGGTAAAGATTAAGTAGGTAAAAAATGATTCCAAAGATTTCAGAACTCTTTGATTTAAACGAGACTATCGCAGCTCCTATTTTTGAAGGAAAAGAATATGGCTGGGAAGTACTTGCGGATATTAAAGATTATATTTTAAAGTTGGGTCCAACTCTTCCTGCAGATGAATATGATAACCCAAAGGAAGGCGTTTGGATTGCAAAAGATGCGGAAGTATTCGAAAGTGCATATATCGGTTCTCCTTGCATCATAGATCATGGTGCTAAAGTAAGACATTGTGCATTTATTAGAGAATCTGCAATTGTTGGAAAGGGTACTGTTGTTGGAAACTCTGTAGAACTTAAGAATGTTATCCTTTTTAATAACTGCGAAGTTCCTCACTATAATTATGTTGGCGATTCTGTGCTTGGTTTCCATGCACATATGGGTGCGGGCTCAGTTACATCTAATGTAAAGGCCGACCGCAAGAACGTAACAGTAAAGTCCAAAGATCTTCTTACAGGAATGCAGGATGAAGCTATCGAATCCGGAAGACGAAAGTTCGGCGCAATTCTTGGCGACTATGCTGAAATTGGTTGCAACGCTGTTTTAAATCCTGGCACAATAGTTGGAGCTCATGCAAATGTTTATCCAACAACTTGTGCGCGCGGAGTAATTCCTGCAAACTGCATTTGCAAAAACGACGGTACTATTATAGAAAAGAGATAAATTTTAAAATCAAAAAGACATTTTATGTTTCCGTAAAGGACAATCTGGGATACCGGTTCTTGGTTGTTGCGAGTGCATAGCACGATGCAAGAACCCCAGAACCGCTGTTGGGCTCCCAGCTTAGCGAGAGCGTGTCCTTCAGGAAATGTAAAATGTCTTTTTTATTTGCTCATTTCTTGATTTGTGATTCTTCCATCGCACAAGTGCTCGGAACAATCTACAAACAGAAATTCGTTTAGTTTTGCTTTGTCTTTTCAAGCCAAAGCTGCAGCGAATCAACAAGCTGTGAAACCTTTTCAAGTTCACCTCTTATATAATTGAAGTCTTTTTCTTCATCGCCGCTGATTTCACCATCAGCTGCAATTTCAATTAAACGGTCTTTGTCGTGCTCAAGACTATTAAGGGTCGCAATCATTTCAAGTACTATATGTGCAAGGTCTTTACTTTTAACTTCAGGCACATAGATTTTTCCTATTTCGCATTCGTTGGAGCAGAAGTAGTTGCAAAGATCAGGACTCTTGTAGCAATTTGACATAGCCAGCACTTCGTCTGCGTGTGGAAGGGTTTTATTAGCTTCAATCTTCTCAATTCTAGAAACTGAAACTGTCTGCATCAGCTCTGCAGCCTGTTCCATTGTCAAATTGTTTTCTTCACGTAGTTGCTGATAAATGTTCTTGTTCTCTCTAACGGACTTTTTACCCATAATATACCTCTTTAGACACTTATTTTTCTTTTTTGAAGGATTAAAGCTCTCTAAAGCCTTCCTGTTTGCGTATATTCCAATATACGCACATTGTACAATAATAGTACAAAAGGGAGCAAGTAAAAAGGAGGTTTGGTATGATTACATTATTAACATTGTTTACATTAATCTTATCAGCAAAACTAATTGGTTTAACAATGAAGGTGTTTGGCCGCATAATTGGTGCTATAATGGGAATAGCTTTATTTGTGCTTTTAGACGGTATAGGTTTTATCGTTCTTAGCCTTGGCTACATTTTCTGGCCGTTTGTGTTAGTAGCTTTACTGATTGGATTGGTTAGAGCTAATCGTTCATATAATTATTAATGGAGGTAAATTATGAAATTTGCATTTACTATCGCGGGAATTCTCGTTATTCTTGCAATTTGTCTTCGTTGTATCTGCATTGTTCCTCAGGCAAGTGCCTGGATTGTAGAATTCCTTGGTAAATACAAGGGTACTTGGAACGCAGGTCTTCACTTTAAGGTTCCTGTATTCGACAAGGTTGTAAAGAAAGTATCCCTTAAGGAACAGGTTGCAGACTTCCAGCCACAGCCAGTTATCACAAAGGATAACGTAACAATGATGGTTGACTCGGTAGTTTTCTTCTATATATATGACCCTAAGCTTTTCGCATATGGTGTTGAAAGACCTATCGCAGCTATTGAAAACCTTTCTGCAACAACTCTTAGAAATATTATCGGATCCATGACTCTTGATGAAACTCTTACATCCAGAGATGAAATCAATGGAAAGATTACAACAATACTCGACGAGGCTACAGATAAGTGGGGTATTAAGGTAAGCAGAGTAGAAGTTAAGAATATCGATCCACCACGCAGCATTCAGGAAGCTATGGAAAAGCAGATGAAGGC
>JAKSSI010000017.1 GCA_024403175.1 Clostridia bacterium | reverse complement strand
TTGGGGCCCCCGCTTAGCGCAAGCGTGTCCTCTAGGAAATATAAAATGTCTTTTTAAGTTATTGATTTATTGATTAAGTTCGTATTTGTCGATAATCGTCTGCGGATCGACGCCTTGCTTGAAGACAGCATCGAAGATATCTAACATGCCTTCGGACTCTTGCGTAAGCGCCCAACAAGCAGTACCACCAAGCTTTGCATCCATAACATACTTTAATCTGTAAGCCATAGAACGCTCATCCTCAATCCACATCTTAACGTTGTAACCAGTAGCAGAAGGGTAGATAAGCACATTCTGCTTTGTGGAATCATCCCATGTCATGGTGTATTCCTTGTCCTTGATTTTATCAAGAACAGAAAGCATTGATATTGTGCCAGTGTAGCGCTTGTAGTTTTCAGCATCTACAACTTTTTGATCTTCGTTAATGTACCAATAACGTGTAAACAGTGGTGTTCCAAGAAGAATCTTTTCTGGTGGACAAACTGATGCAAGTCCGTTTGTGGAATTTGTGTACCACTGATAATCTGCGATAGACTGCGGTTTTACGTTGCTCTCAAGAGATGAATACATCATTGGAGCAAGATAGTCTGAACATTCACCAAGCTTTTCAAAATCGTAACGGTTTGAGTTGCTTTGGTTGTAAGGATAAACCGCAATGGAATAGGTGAGGCCTAAGTCTGTGCAGTATTTTCCAAGCTTTTGGTTAAATACAGTAAAGTTATCTTTGTCTGCATTTACAAGAGTTTCATAGTCTAAGTTACTGCCGTCTACTTCGTACATGCAAGCATATAAGAGGTACTGAGCAATTACACGGTTAGACATCTTTTCGTCTGCAAGAAGTGCTGTTGTGTACTTTGTTGTGCCTGTTTCTGTAAAGCAGTTGTTTGCACACATCCAGACTTTGTAACCCATTTGATGAGCTAACTGAACATAGCCGTAATCGCAAAGCTGTCTTACATAGCCGTTCTGGTTTGCAGGTGAGTGAAGCCAAATTGGAGAAAGAACATCAAGCCCAGTACTATTTGCAGGTGGAAGAGGGGTTCTTGTAGCATTCTCTGCAAGTGGCAACCAACCTAAATTGATTGGTCCGTCGAATGTATCTTTTGCGGTTGGGATGTAGTCGAAATCGTCTAACTGATTTACATCGTCAACCTTTGTAACTTCCGATTTGTTTACGTAGTACTGATCTCCGTCTAAAGTTTCAACCTTGTAGAAAGAGTTTGACTCTTTTACGATGAAAACCTTTTCGCCGTTAGATAAATTTGCAATGCTGCTGTTCTTTAGCGACCCAGCAGATTCGCTTAAAATGCCTGTTGTGGCAAGGTTTGTAGCCTCTGAGTACTGTGACAAAAGGAGCATTCCGTTTTTGTAAGTCCATGCCAGTTTTGCAATTTGTGCAATAGGGCCGATAGCTACAAAGTTTTCGGTTTTGCTGTTTTCGTCGTCGAAAGATTTTATAGGAACAAAGCATTCGCCAGCATAGGTTTTAACAAATTCAGAAACTTCTGTACTGCCAAGATTAATGTTTAAATCTTTTGAATTGAATGTAACTTTTTTAGCATTATTGTCTATGGTGAGCTTTGTTGTGTCGCCATATTTTTTAAGTGTAGAAGTTTTGATATAAATGTTTCCCTTAATGGTAAAGGCTATGTCGGAAACGGCTTTTCCGTTTACTCTTACGCTTATTGGTTTGTATTCGTCTTCATAAGGTGGAATGTCTGCAAAAGCGCATCCTGAAAGGGCTATACCCAGTACAAAACTTAGTACTAGTACAAGTATTAAAATGTGTTTAAAGTGATTTCTCATAACCTAAATATTATAGGATATGATATAATAATTGTCAAAGTGGAGGACACTATGGAAAGCATCCTTTTATACGTAATTGCAGCACTTTGCATTGTATTGCTTATTGTTGTAATTGTACTTATTACTCAGATTACAAATCTTAAAAAAGAGGTTTGGGAAAATGCTCAGCAGAATGCAAATTCTACGCAGGCACTTCAGAGTAATTTGCAAAACACTATTACTCAGACAGTAAATCAGACTGTAACTGATGGCTACACTCAAATGTACAATGTAGTTAGCCAGGGCTATACTCAGATGAACCAGGCTGTTTCTCAGAGCTATAACCATATGAATCAAGCTTTTGATACAAAGCTTAGCAATTCATTTAATTCAATAAACGAGGGGCTTAGTCAGCTTCATAAAAATGTCGGTGAAATCACATCTATGGCTAGCGGCGTTGAAGATCTTAAAAAGGTTCTTTCAAATGTTAAGACTAGAGGTATACTTGGTGAGATTCAACTTGCCAGCATCTTAGAGCAGATTATGCCGCCATCTCAGTACGAAACAAATGTTGAAACTGTTCCGGGCACTGGTAAGCGTGTTGAATTTGCTGTAAAATTGCCAGGTCAGGGCGACGAACCAGTTTATCTTCCAATCGACTCAAAGTTCCCTGGAGATGCCTATGCGCACCTTGTGGATGCTGCCGCAGCTGCCGACGAAAACGCCGTTTTAGCTGCAAGAAAGATACTTGTTCAGCAGTTTAAAAACGAAGCAAATGACATTTCCACAAAGTACATTCAGACACCATACACTACCGATTTTGCGGTAATGTTTTTACCTGTTGAAGGACTTTATGTTGAAGCTGTAAACCTTGGTATGATAGAGTTCCTTCAGAGAAATTACAATGTTATTATTGCTGGTCCATCATCAATGGCAGCGCTATTAAATTCGCTTCAGATGGGCTTTAAGACTCTTGCAATTCAAAAGAACGCTACGCAGGTTTGGAAGGTTCTTGGAGATGTTAAGGGCGAGTTTGATAACTTTGCATCTGTACTTGAAAAGGTTCAGAAAAACCTTAATGCTACATCCACTGAACTTGATAAACTTGTAGGCACCAGAACAAGAGCAATTCAGAGAAAACTTAAGGCAGTTCAAAGCCTTGAAGATTCCGACACAGAAGAAGGATTTTACTTAGAAGAATGAGTTTGTTTGCAATAGCAGATTTACATCTTGCTATGGATCCAACAATTGAAGATAAGGCCATGGAGATGTCTGGCGGCGTGTGGGTCGACCACGCAACGCGGCTTGCAGAAATTTGGCCGCGTATGGTAGAACCTACCGATACTGTTTTAATCCCGGGAGATATTTCCTGGGCTCTTAAGATGGAAGAGGCTAGGGCTGATTTTGATTTCCTTAAAACTCTTCCTGGCAAAAAAGTAATCATGAAGGGCAATCACGATCTGTGGTGGTCTTCAAGAAAAAAGATGGAGGCTGCTTTTCCAGAAGTGTTC
The DNA here is from genome assembly GCA_024403175.1 of Clostridia bacterium. The sequence goes on along the minus strand of JAKSSI010000017.1, from coordinate 8,568 downwards.
TTCCTTCAAAATAATTGCTACGAAGGTGAGAATTTTGTATTAGCCGGAAGCCGTGGTTGGATGGACCCAAAAGATCCAAACTTTAAGGAAGACCCAGACCGCAAAATCTATAATCGCGAACTTATACGTTTAAGAGATTCTTTAGATAAGGCTAAGGCTGTAGCAAACGGCAGGCCAATAATTGCCGCAACCCATTATCCGCCAGTTTTAGATGACGGTAAAGAAACTGAAATTACAAACTTGTTTACAGAATACAACGTGTCTTTGGTTGTCTACGGACACTTGCACGGACCACTTAGAATTCAGAAAAGATTTGAAGGAAATTTAGGCGGAGTAGAGTACAAACTTGTATCTCTCGATTGCCTTGGGGCAACGCCTCTTAAGCTGCTTTGATTTACATTGAAGCAGCTCTTTTTTTATGATATAATCTACTGATATATTTATACAATGGAGTTGTAGATGAAACATATCTTTATAGTAAACCCAGCAGCAGGGGCAGGGCAGTCTGAAAAGGTACATTTGCCTAACATAATCTCTTTCTTAAAAGAGGCTGGCGTAGAATATGAAATTCATAGATCTTTAAATAAAGCTGAAGTAGGTACTTGGACTCGTCAAAGAGCTCTTCAAGGAGACCATGTTCGCTTTTATGCTATTGGAGGCGACGGCACAATTTGCGATGTAGTAAACGGTGTTATGGGTTGCCCTAATGCAGAAGTGGCTATTCTTCCTTGCGGTACAGGAAATGATTTTGTAAGAAACTTTACAAATAAAAAGAATTTCCTGGATCTTAAAAAGCAGCTTGAAGGGAAAGCTATTGCCGTTGATGTTATTAAGTACAATGATAGCTACTGCGTAAATATGCTTAACATTGGTGCAGACTGCGATGTAGTAGTTGTATCCGATAAGCTTAAGGCTCAAGGCAAAGCTAAAGGCGCTGCATCTTATGCAATTGCTGCTATGGATGTTCTTCCAAAGAATCCTAAGTACAAAATGTCTTATACCATAGACGGAGTTGAGCATGAAGAAGATTTGCTTCTTGTTGCAGTTGGAAATGGTAAGTACTGCGGTGGCGGTTTTAAATCCTGCCCAACAGCAAGTCTTACAGATGGCAAGATGGACATAGGCATAGTAAGACCAGTTACAGGTTTTAACCTCATAAAGCTTTTGATTAAGTATCATCAGGGCACACATCTTACAGACAGACTTGCAGAGAGATATATCAAATATGTTCAGCTTGAAGAATTTGATTTAAAGCCTGTTGAACCTTGCATTGTTTCCGTAGACGGCGAGGTTTATGATTTTGAACCAACACATTTTAGCGTGGTTAGAGGCGGCTTAAATGTAGTTGTTCCAAATGGCTCAGAATTGATTGAATAAGTTAAAGTTCGGGGAGCTTTGCTCTCCTTAAATACGGAGAAGTATCGAAGTGGTCATAACGAGGCGGCCTCGAAAACCGTTAGGTGTAACAGCCACATGGGTTCGAATCCCATCTTCTCCGCCACAAATTCCTGCAGCCACCACTTTTCCTATGGTGGCTGCTTGTAAATTAAGAGGTAAGTATGAAATACAACAGTACAAGAGGAACAAAAGCTGTTACTCCACAGCAGGCAATTATTCAGGGTATTGCCGAAGACGGAGGCCTTTTCATTAACGAAAAGATTTCAGATGTTAAATTCACAACAGAAATGCTTCTTCAGCTCGATCCATTCGACATTTCTGCAATTATTTTGAATGCACTTCTTCCTGGTTATGAAGATATGCGTAGCCTTGTTGAAAAGGCTTATGCAGGCAAGTTTAAGTCCGAACAGCTTACACCACTTGTAGAAGTTGGTAAGGATTTTGTTCTTGAACTTTTCCATGGCCCAACATCTGCATTTAAGGACGTTGCTCTTTGCATGCTTCCACAGCTTATGACATCTGCAAAGAAGACAATGGGCATTACAGAAGATATTACAATTCTTACTGCTACATCCGGCGACACAGGTAAGGCTGCTCTTTCCGGTTTTGCAGATGTAGAAGGCGTTAACATTTGCGTATTCTATCCAAACGGCGGCGTAAGTGCTGTTCAGAAAGCTCAGATGGTAACTCAGGAAGGTAAGAATGTTCATGGGTGTGCCGTAAACGGAAACTTCGATGATTGTCAGACAGCTGTTAAGAAGGCATTTGCCGAACTTAAGAACGAAGAAGGAATTAGACTTTCTTCTGCAAACTCTATCAACATCGGAAGACTTGCTCCACAGGTTGTTTATTACTTCCTTGCATACAAGCAGCTTCTTGAATCCCAGCGTATTCAGATGGACGACGTAGTAGACTTTGTTGTTCCAACAGGAAACTTCGGCGACATTCTTGCAGGTTTCTATGCAAAGTGCCTCGGCCTTCCAGTTGGAAAGCTTATCTGCGCTTCTAACGAAAACAACGTACTTTCTGATTTCTTCAAGACAGGCGTTTACGACAAGAACAGAGAATTCTACAAGACAACATCTCCATCTATGGATATTCTTGTTTCTTCAAACCTTGAAAGACTTATCTATCTTGCTTGCGACGGCGACTACAGAACTGTAAGCGATTACATGACACAACTCAGCACAACAGGTAAGTACAAGGCAAACGACAAGATTATGGGCAGACTCCGTTCTGTATTTGGTGCAGACTTTGCAACAGCAGACGAAGTATCCGCTACAATCGACAAGTACTATAAGGACTATAACTACCTTATGGACCCACACACTGCAGTAGCATTTGCAGTAAGAGAAAAGATGCAGCTTAAGAACAGATGCGTTGTTCTTTCTACAGCTTCTCCATACAAGTTCCCTGAAGCAGTACTTAAGGCTATTGGCGCAAAGCCAGCCGGAGATGAATTCGAACAGATTCTTCAGCTTGAAGATTTAACAGGCGTTATTGCACCAGACAATCTCAAGAACCTTAACGGAAAGCCTGTACTTCATACAGACGTAATTGAAAAGGACGAAATTAACAAATACGTTGTGGGATTATTTAAGAAAAAGTAAAAAGCCTATAGTTCTCTATGGAATGGGGAACGCGGCACTGAGAATTTTAGACGAGCTTGCCACAAGGGATATACCTGTGGCAGGCGTCTTTGCATCTGACGGCTTTGTAAGAGGCCACGAATTTGCAGGATACAAAGTTATTTCATATTCTCAAGCCAAAGAACAGTTTGGAGATATGATAGTTCTCCTGTGCTTTGGTAGCCACTTATATGATGTAATCGATAACATAAAACGAATTGCATCAGAGCAAGAACTTTATGCACCAGATCTTCCTGTAACTGGCGAAGGCCTTTTTACAAGAGAGTATGCTGAAAAGCATAAAGACGATATAGTATGGCTTTCAGAACATTTGGCTGATGACAAATCTCGCCAGGTTCTTTCAGACCTTCTTGCTTATAGACAATCTGGCATTATCGATTATCTTTTTAAGGCTGAAACTTTAGACGAAGATAACTTTAAACTCTTCGGGTTTACGGACGATGAAATCTATATGGACCTTGGCGCCTACACCGGCGACACAGCTACAGAGTTTGCTGGTATGGTTGGGTCGTACAAAAGGATTTATGCTGTAGAGCCTGAAGAAAGAAACTTTAGAAAACTATTCGAAAACACAAAAGAGCTGGTAAACATTCAGCTTATAAACGCAGCCATCGGAGATGTAAAGGGTGAAATACTTTTTACTCACGGGGTTGGCAGAGGCGGCGCTAGAGGCAAGGGCAAGACAAGGCCTGTAGCTCAAGAGAGCATAGATAGCATCTTAGAAGGCGCTCCTGTAACTTACATAAAAATGGATCTTGAAGGCGAAGAGGGCAAGGCTCTTATTGGCGGACAAGAAACTATTGCAAAATACAAGCCGAAAATGCTGGTGGCATGTTATCACCGTGTAGATGATTTCTGGGCGCTGGCAAAACAGATTTGGCAAATTAATCCGGATTACAAAATCTATTTAAGAAAATCAAAAGGACTCCCTTGCTGGGAGGTAAACTTCTACTGCATATGAAACAAACTCTTCTTTTACATTCCTGCTGCGGCCCATGCTCTACGGCAGTAATAGAAAAACTTTTAGATGATTACACTATTAGCGTTTTCTATTTCAATCCGTGCATTTATCCGCAAGAAGAATACATTCACAGAAGAGACGAGCAGAAAAGATTTTTAGAAGAGCTTTCTGCAAAGGTGGGTTACACTATAGATTTCATAGACGGAGACTATCAGCCTGAAACTTATTACGAACTCGTAAAAGGTTTAGAGGACGAACCAGAAGGCGGAGCTCGCTGCAAGGTATGCTTTAAGCAAAGACTTGGTGCGGCTGCGGCTTTGGCAAAGGAGAAGGGCTTTGAGTATTTCGATACAACACTTACTGTAAGCCCTCATAAAAATTACAACATCATTTCCGAAATCGGAAAAGCTTTGGAAGAAGAAGTGGGCATTAAATATTTAGCTGGCAATTACAAAAAGCAAGACGGCTACAAGCGCTCAATTGAACTTTCAAGAGAATACAATCTTTACAGACAAAACTACTGTGGCTGTGAATTTTCTAAGAGGGACTAATGAAGTACGCAAGCGTAATTGTAGATAACAATACCAATGCTACAGACCTTATCTATACCTATGCTAGCGAAGACGATTCAATCGCCATAGGCAATAAGGTTAGGGTTCCTTTTTCCATGGGAAACAGAGAAATAGACGGTTTTGTTGTAGATGTTTCGGATACTCGCCCAGAGGGTATTAAACTTATAAAAAAAATAAAATCCATCGACCCAGACATTAAGCTTACTACTGAAGCGATTCGTACTGCTACATGGATGCATAAAAGATATCTTTGCAGATACATTGAGGCTGTTAAGTGTTTTCTTCCTTACTCGGAAGTTAAGCGAAAGATAAAAGATCCTTTCGAAAATATGGAGCTTAAAGACGAGGATGCTCAGCCAAAAGCTTTAAATGATGAACAAAGCAAAGCCTTTAAGAAGATTACCGATGTAATTGATTCTGAAAAGCATAAGATAATTCTTCTTCACGGAGTTACAGGCTGCGGCAAAACTGAGATTTATCTTCAGGCTATGCAAAGAGTTCTTGATAAAGGAAAGCAGGGAATAATTCTTGTTCCGGAAATCTCACTTACTCCGCAGGTTGTAAGCCGTTTTATGAGCCGCTTTGGAAGAGATAGCGTGGCTGTACTTCATAGTAAGCTCACTGCAGGCCAGCGTTCTGTGGAATACAAGAGAATTGAAAGTGGACAGGCAAAGTTGGTTATAGGCGCACGTTCAGCCATATTTGCTCCGTTTAACAATATAGGGCTAATCGTTTTAGATGAAGAGCACGAAACCTCATATAAGTCCGACAGCAGCCCAAAGTACGATGCTATAGAAGTGGCTACAAAGCGTGCTATAGACCATAATGCTTTAGTGATATTAGGGTCGGCTACACCAAGCATCAACGATTACTACCGCTCTGAAAAGGGCATATTCGAAAGAGCTGAGATTCTTACCAGATACAATAAAAATCCATTGCCAAAAGTGCAAGTAGTGGATATGACTGAAGAGGTAAGAAACGGAAACAGAAATCTGTTCTCCAATGCTTTGGCTAACGAAATAAAAGACACCTTAGCTGCTAAAAAGCAAGTAATTCTCTTCTTAAATAGACGCGGCTACTCCAGTTTCATTACTTGCAGAGAATGTGGCTACGTGGTGAAATGCGAAGAATGCGGCATTTCGATGCCGTACCATAAAGACGAAGACCGATGCGTTTGCCATTACTGCGGTCGAAAGATTAGAAAACCTAAGGTTTGTCCTGAATGCGGCAGCAAGATTATAGGTAGCTACGGAGTAGGTACTCAGCAGGTGGAAGAAAAGACTTTAGAGCTTTTCCCTGATGCAAGGGTTGAAAGATTAGACTTAGATTCCATTAAGAAAAAGGGCGAATTAGAAAAGGTTTTAAAGCGTTTTGGCAGTGGCAAAACTGATATCTTGATTGGCACTCAGCTGGTGGCAAAGGGGCTTGATTTCGACAACGTAGGTTTAGTAGGCGTTATTTCAGCCGATGTAACTTTAAACATTCCTGATTTCAGATCTTCCGAAAGAACATTCCAGCTTCTAACTCAGGCTGCGGGCAGGTCCGGAAGAGGAGATGAACAGGGCAAGGTTATAATCCAAAGCTACACGCCGGATTCGTCGGCAATAACATTTGCGCAAAAGCACGATTATAAATCGTTCTACGAAAAAGAAATAAAAATCCGTGAGCTTACGGCTTATCCGCCTTTTTCAGACATCTATCAGCTTATGATTCAAGATGAAGATATGGCAATAGCAGAGGGCACAGCAGCTAAATATGCACAGATACTTAAGAATAGTCTTCCTGAAGACATATATGTGCTTGGGCCTGCGGCGTCGCACCTAGTAAGGCAAAACGGTTTATTTAGATATCAGCTTCTTGTGAAGGCCCCAACGGGCAGACGCAAGGAAGTTAATGATAAAATTGAAGAGCTTAGAAAGCAGCATGTAACTGCTAAAAATGAAGCTAGTTTAATCACTGTGGATATAAATCCATTTTCATACATGTAGGAGAATAAAATGGCACTTAGACAAATTTTTCAGACATCAGACGAAGTACTTCACAAGAAGTGTAAGGAAGTAACAGAAGTTAACGATAGAATTCGCACTCTTATCGACGATTTGGTAGATACAATGCGAGATGCAAACGGCGTAGGCCTTGCAGCTCCTCAGGTTGGCGTTTTAAGACGTGTTTGTGTTATTGAAGTTCCAGACGACCCAACTGTTTACGAACTTGTAAACCCTGTAATCACATTCAAAGAAGGCGATCAGTACGGCGAAGAAGGCTGCCTTTCTGTAAGCGGTCTTTGCGGCGATGTACACCGTCCACAGCACGTTAAGGTATCTGCTTTAGATAGAAACGGAAATCCTGTTGAATATGAAGGATACGATTTACTTGCTAGAGCATTCTGTCATGAAATCGACCACTTAGATGGACACGTTTACCTTGAAATTGCAGACAACATTCGCGACGCTTATTACGGCGAAGAAGAGGAAGCATAATGAAAGTAATCTACATGGGAACTCCGGATTTTGCAGTGCCTGCACTTGAGGCTTTAGCTGCTGCCGGATATGAAATTCCTCTGGTAATTACCAAGGCTGACCGCCCAAAAGACAGAGGAAAGAAAATGCAGTCTTGCCCTGTAAAGCTTAAGGCTTTAGAACTTGGCTTAGAGGTGGAAAGCCCTGAAAAAGTTAAGAATAACCCTGAGCTTTTGGCTAAAATTCAGGAAATTGCACCTGATTTTATAGTTGTTGCGGCTTACGGCAAATTATTGCCAAAGGAAATATTAGAAGCCCCAAAGTACGGATGTGTAAATATCCATGGATCCTTGCTTCCAAAGTATAGAGGCGCTGCTCCAATTCATCGCGCTGTAATAGATGGCGAAGAGGAAACAGGCGTTACTATCATGTATATGGCTGAGGGTTGCGATACTGGCGATATGATTTCCAAGGCGGCCACACCGATTTTAGACAAAACTACTGAAGATTTACACGAAGAACTTGCCGATATGGGTGCAAAACTTTTAATTGAGACACTTCCACTCATAGCTGAAGGTAAGGCTGATTGTATTCCTCAGGATGATGCACTTGCGACTTATGCACCTATGGTGTTTAAGGAAGAGGGCGTAATAGACTTTAATAAGAGCCCAAAAGAGATTTGCTGCCTTGTAAGAGGCTTTAATTCTTGGCCAACAGCGTCTACAAAGCTTGGTGAAGATGTTATGAAGGTGCATATGTGTATGACAGCTACAGGCAAGGGCGAACCAGGCAAGGTTTGAAGGGCAGATAAGCATGGAATTGAAGTGGCTTGCAACGGCGGAAGCGTTGTAATTACAAGGCTTCAGATGCCTGGCAAGAAAGCTATGGATGTAGCAGCTTACCTGGCTGGAAATAAAATTGAAATAGGTACATATTTAGGATAAAATAAATGGATAGGGACAGAAGAGCCGCATTTTTAATACTGAAAGATATTGAAGAGGAGCAATCTTGGTCCAATTTGGCTGTGGGCAGGCAGTTTTCCAAGGAAAATCCGACTAGCCCTGCTTTTGTGCGTGAAATTGTCTATGGAGTTCTTAGAAATCAGAACCTTTTAGACTTTAATATTAATCGCTATTTGGCAAAGCCAAAGCTAAAAAATAATGAGAAAATTTTGCTGAGAATGGGCTTTTATCAGTTGGCTTTTATGGATGTAAAACCCTATGCAGCCATTTCTGAAACCGTAAATTTAGCAAAATCTATCATGAAGGGCAGAGAAGGCTTTATAAACGCCGTACTTAGAAGTTTTGAAGCTGAAAATTGTCCAATAAAGTACTCAAAAAGCAAAGATGTAATAAAACAGTATTCTGTAAACTACTCTGCAAGCCAAAGTATTGTAAAGCTAATAATTAATGCATATGGTGAAGAACAATCAGAAGCAATTTTGAAGGTTTTATGTACTCCTGCACCGCTTTCCATAAGGGTTAATACCCTAAAAATATCTGTCGAAGAATTTTTAAAGATTTCTCCTT
>JAKSSI010000169.1 GCA_024403175.1 Clostridia bacterium | reverse complement strand
GGAAGCGGAATGTTTTGATCGATTACATCTTGAACTGTAACATTGCAAGTTTCAAAGATTACATCGCTTACAGCAGCTAAATCGTAAATGAATGAATTGTATGTCATTACTTCAGGGCCTGCAAGATTGAAAGCTTCACCGTAAGCTTTTTCGTTTCCAATAGCCGCAATAATAGCATTTGCAACATCCTTTACATATACAAAGCTAAACTTAGAATCTGAATCTATAGGCTGCGGAATAGCCTGTCTTGTGCAGATAAGCTGAATGTAGAATGCTTCTCTTGGAGCATAGTTAAATGGTCCGTAAATAAAAGAAGGTCTAAAGATTGTAATTGGAATATTCTTTTCATTGCAGAACGCTGTAGCATCTTTTTCAAGAAGCATTTTGTTCCACATATAATCACCTGCAGGGCCTGGAGCCTTCTCGCTCTGAAGCGCTGTGCTTTCATCTCTTGCAGTTCTTATATTCCAATCATAAACATCAGCAGTACTTAAAAGAATGTACTGTCCAATCTTTCCCTTAAGATTTGAAAGAAGCGTTCTTGCATCAGTTTCTTCATACGCGCAGAAATCAACTACTGCATCGTAGTCTGTTTCAGGAAGCGCTGCCAAAGATGCAGCATCGTGTCTATCGCACTTATACTCAGTTACATTAGGAAGATGCTTCATTGAATATCTTCCGCGGTTAATAAAAGTAAGATGAGTTTCTGGGTCGGCGGAAGCAACCATAGCAAAAACTCTACCTGTAAAATATGTTCCACCAATAACTAAAATATTCTTCATACGATTAATCCTTAACTTTTCTAATAACTAATCCTATCACTATGCCTACCACTGCAGGAACTATCCAGCCAAGTCCCAGGCCATAGAATGGCACTGTTTTTTCTGCGAATAAAACAATGTTTTCTAAGCCTAGTGCTGTTTGAATGGATGCCGGTAAAGCTTTAAAACAATCAAGCAATGCTGCAATTCCTGTAAAGATCATACCTGATACGTATACGCTCCTTGCTCTTCCAAATGTATCTTCAAAGAGTGCAAGAAGTATAAGAACAATTGAAAGCGGATATAAGAACATCAAAACAGGAATCGAAAGTTCGATGATTTTTGAAAGTCCTACATTGGAAATTGCAAACGAGAAAAATGTAAATATAACTGCAAATGCGGAGTAAGAAATCTTACCATTAAACATTCTTGTAAAAGTATCAGAGCAACTTGTTACAAGACCAATTGCGGTCTTAAGACATGCAAGAATAATAGTCAGTGCAAGTATGATATTTCCGACAAATCCAAAGTAGTAAGTTGAAAGCTGCGAAAGAGCTATTCCACCGTTTTCTGATAAAGGAAAAATAGCCTTAGACTGCGCACCAATTATTATCGTAGCCGCATAAATAACAGCCATTAAAATTCCTGCAATAACTCCCGACTTTAAAACGTCTTTTGCTATCTCATTATTATCATCAACACCCATGCCGCGAATAATGTCTATAACAACAATACCAAAAGCCAAACCAGCTATTGCGTCCATGGTGCCATAGCCTTCTATAAAGCCGGAAAAAAGCGCGCCACTTTCGTAAGAAGCCTCTGGTGCAACCCCAGAAAAACTACCGTTCTTAATTAATGCAACCACAATAAAAATACCAAGAAGCACTAAGAACAGCGGATTAATTACCTTCCCTATCCAAACGGTAATATTCGCCGGTTTGAGCGACAAAACTAGCACAAATGCAAAGAATATCAATGAGAAGATAAACAGTGCTAATTTAGGCGAAATATAGCCTCCTACAATAGGGTCGACACCGATTGTGAAAGATGTTGTAGCGCATCTTGGAATAGCAAATAAGGGTCCAATTGTAAGGTATAAAACCGTAGTGAAAATGTATGCGAATTTATCCCCTACTCTTGTACTTAATTCCTGAAGTCCAGATGAATAAGTTTTGCCGATAGCCGCAACTCCCAAAATAGGAATACCCACGGCAGTTATTACAAAACCTATCATTGCAGGAATAGCATTAGAGCCTGCCAGCTGACCTAAATGAACCGGAAATATAAGATTACCGGCACCAAAAAACATTCCGAATAAGGTGCCGGCAACTAATATGATTTGTTTTGAATTTAATCTTTTATTCATTACTTATCTAAATGAACATCAATCTGTGGGAATGGAATTTCAATTCCAGCCTTGTCCATCTCACTCTTAATATTATTGTTGATATAGTGAGTAACAGCAAGTGCGTCGCCAGGCTTTGCCCAACCACGAAGGAAAAGTGTAATTCCGCTGTCTGCATAGTTTACTACGTCGCAAGCAACTGCAGGGTTCTTTAATACTCTTGGGTCGGAATTTGCAAGATCTAAGAGGACCTTTCTAGCCTGAGCAAGATCTGCATTGTAAGAAACATCTACGCTTGCTTCGAATCTTCTGTTTCCTGTTACTGTATAGTTTGTAATTGTATTGCTCGTAAGAAGTGAGTTTGGAATTGTAACACTTCTTAATTCGTCTGTCATAATAATTGTGTAGAGAAGATCTGTCTTTTCTACTGTACCAGCTACGTCGCCCATAACGATGTAGTCGCCCTTGTGGAATGGTGTGGAAACCATAATGAGGATACCGCTTGCTAAGTTAGAAAGAGAATCCTGAAGAGCAAGAGCTATTGCAGCGCCACATGCAGCGATTACTGTAATAATTGAAGATGCATTAATGCCAAGCTTTCCTAAAGCTGCAATTACTACAACTACAAATATGAAAATGTGCAGTACGTGAAGAATAAAAGTATGAACCATTGGATCCAATCTTTTAGTCTTGCTTAACAGTTTTTCAAGCCACTTATTGGAAGCCTTGTAAATGATGTATCCAATAATAGCAATTGCAATTGCTTCAATAATAGGCAAAGCTGTATCAAAAGCTTTTGAAACAAAAATTTCTTTCATAATTTCACCTCTATAACTTTTATATTTTACCACAAAGATAATTAATGTTAAACTAATCATATGGAAGACAAGTGTAACGGATTACATTA
>JAKSSI010000168.1 GCA_024403175.1 Clostridia bacterium | reverse complement strand
ATAAAAGTAATGTATTCAGGTATAGCGTCATTCAAGCATCCGGGTACACTTACTTGCGAGCCTCTTAGCGCTCAAGAAATTAAAGAAATTTGTAATATTGTCCATGGAGAAGGCCTAAAAGTTATGGCTCACTGCAATGGTGCTACCACAATTAAGTATGCAATAGAGTATGGTACCGATTCTATTGAGCACGGCATTTTCATAGATGACGAGGCTATAGATATGCTGCGTCAGTCCGACGGGAAAAGCATTTGGGTTCCAACTATAGTTGCAGTAACAAACGAGGAACTACAAGTAGCTCATAAAGATTCAGTTAAAAAGGCAGCCGAAATTGGCGTTAAGATTGCTTGCGGGTCGGACAGCGGTGCTAGTACAGTTGCGCACGGTATAGGTACAAAGTTAGAGACCGAAGCATTAAGCGAATGTGGTGCGTTAGAAGAGGGATTAGTATGCATTTAAGCGATATTTTACTTGGCGCAGCAATAGTTTGCGCCCTAATAGCAGCAATAGGTGCTATGAATAAAAAAAGTGACAGTGGCTGCTGCGGCTCTTGCAGCGCATGCAGCATGGCCAGCAGCTGTCACAAGGACGAAAAGAAATAACAGAAAGAAGGCAAAAAATGACTCTCAAAGATTTGAAAATTGGCGAATCAGGAAGAGTTACCATAGTCGGTGGGGAAGGCGCTTTAAGACGCCATTTTTTAGACATGGGACTTATTCCAGGAGCAACCGTACAACTTATTAAATATGCTCCAATGGGCGACCCAATGGAATTTAGAATCCATGGGTATGAGCTTACACTAAGAAAGGCCGACGCCGAGCAGATTGAAATTGAAGCGGCAGAGACAAAGCAAAGAACTGCAGAAGAAGTTCAGAATGATATTAACTCAGTTCGTTTTATAGAGCACCCTGGCCTTGGTGAAGGTGGTAAGTATCACGATAAAGAAACAGAAACCGCTCTGCCAGAAGATCAGATTATAAGCTTTGCACTGGCAGGAAATCAGAACTGTGGTAAGACAACACTGTTTAATAGACTTACAGGTTCTAATCAGCATGTAGGAAATTTCCCGGGTGTTACTGTAGATAGAAAGTCTGGTCAGATTCTTGGAAATGAGAATACTGAAATTACAGATCTTCCGGGAATCTATTCTCTTTCTCCGTATACTGCAGAAGAAATAGTTTCAAGAAAGTTTATCTTAGAAGAACACCCAAAGGGAATTATCAATATTGTAGATGCAACAAGCATCGAAAGAAGTTTAAACCTTACGCTTCAGCTTATGGAGCTTGAAGTTCCTATGGTTCTTGCTCTTAACATGATGGACGAGCTTGTAGGAAACGGCGGACATATAAGCATCAACAGAATGGAAGATTTTCTGGGTATTCCAGTTGTTCCAATTTCTGCGGCAAAAAACGAAGGTATAGAAGAACTTATAGAACATGCAATGCATGTGGCTAAGTATCAAGAAAAGCCGGGTCGAACAGATTTTTGTAAGGCAGACGATGCAGGCGGCGCAGTGCACAGATGCATTCACGGAATTATTCACCTTATTGAAGACCATGCAAAGGCCGCTGGTATTCCTGTAAGATTTGCCGCAACAAAACTTGTTGAAGGCGACGAAGATATTGAAAACTCTTTAAACCTTACTCAAAACGAAAAAGAAATGATAGAGCATATTATTTCTCAAATGGAAGAGGAAAGAGGTTTGGACAGAGTGGCGGCTATTGCAGATATGCGCTTTGCCTTTATTGAAAAGGTTTGCGACAGTTCTGTAGTAAAACCACACGAAAGCAAAGAACGAATTCGTTCAGAAAAAATAGATAAAATACTGACAGGTAAGTTTACTGCTCTGCCAAGCTTTGTGGCCATTATGGGAATTATTTTCTGGCTAACATTTGGAGTGATTGGAGTGTTTTTGCAGGAATTACTTGCAGCAGGTATAGATGCAATTATTGAAATTGTAGATGGCGCACTTACGGCTTGGGAAATAAACCCTGTGCTTCACTCATTAGTAGTAGATGGTGCACTGGCCGGTGTAGGTTCGGTATTATCTTTTGTGCCTGTAATTATAGTGCTGTTCTTCTTCTTGTCCATTATGGAAGACTCAGGCTATATGGCAAGAGTTGCATTCTTTACGGATAAGCTTTTAAGAAAGATTGGTTTATCGGGCCGAAGCGTTGTGCCTATGGTAATAGGCTTTGGCTGCAGTGTGCCGGCAATTATGGCTACACGTACTCTTCCATCTGAAAGAGACCGTAAGATGACCATTATGCTTACACCATTTATGAGTTGCACAGCAAAGCTTCCGGTTTACGGTTTCTTTACGGCAGCACTCTTCCCAGAAAAGGCAGGGCTTATAACAGTTGGCCTTTATCTCTTTGGCATACTCAACGCAATACTTGTTGCAACGGTTGCAAAGAAAACAATTTACAAAGGCGAAGCAGTGCCATTCGTAATGGAACTTCCAAACTACAGAATGCCTGGTGCAAAGAATGTAGCAATGCTTCTTTGGGATAAGACAAAAGATTTCCTGCAAAGAGCATTTACAGTTATCTTCCTTGGAAGCGTAATTGTATGGTTCCTTACAAGTTTCGATTTAAGACTGAATTTAATAACTGATTCATCTCAATCAATACTTGCAGTAATTGCAAGCTTTATTGCTCCAATATTTGCTCCGCTTGGAATTGGAGATTGGAAGTTTGTTGTAGCACTTGTTGCAGGCTTTATTGCAAAGGAAAGTGTTGTATCTACACTGACTGTACTCTTTGGTGCAAATGCAGCTGCTGACCTTGGCGGAATTCTTACAGCATCTTCCGCCGCAGCGCTCTTAGTATTCTGCCTGCTCTACACACCATGTGTAGCAGCAATTGCGGCAGTTAAGAGAGAACAAGGAGCAAAGGGCGCAATGAGCGTTGTTGTCTTCCAGTGCGTAATCGCGTGGATTATGGCGTTTATTGTGAAGCTAATAGTTGGACTATTTTAAATCAAAAAGACATTTTATGATTCCTAAGTGGCACGCTCTCGCTAAGCTGGGGGCCCAC
>JAKSSI010000167.1 GCA_024403175.1 Clostridia bacterium | reverse complement strand
GTCCGCCGCAGCATCCGCCTTCGTGGTCGTGGTCATGATGATGTTCGTGCTCATGATTGTGTTCATGTTCATGATCGTGCTGGTGATCGTGTTCATGTTCATGATCATGCTGATGATCATGTTCGTGTTCGTGATCGTGCATTTATGATTCCTCCTAAATAGGTTGTACTTTTAATCCTTTCAAAAATTAACAAGTGTACAAAAGTACACTATCGTACATTTTGTTCTATAAAAATTATATTTAATAATATATAATATACAATAATCACTTTTTAGTATTTGTAAGTTATCGTACATTCTTTAAAAAATTGTTCAGTAAGATAAAATGGATAAACGTCAGTTAAAAACAAGAGCGGCTATATTTAATGCCTTTACAGAGCTTATAGAATATAAAAATTTTAATGCTATAACAATTCAAGATATCATTGATAAAGCAATGATTGGAAGAAGTACTTTCTATTCACATTTCGAAACAAAAGAAGATATGGTGGATGCGCTTTGCTTGGAATTGTTTGATCATATTATTTCTTCAGAAATGAATGAAGGTGAATCTCATTCATACTTCAATTGCAACCCAACATATTCTTCAACTTGCCACATTCTTCATCATTTGCTTGAGAACGACCATAATATTTTGAAATTGCTTTCGTGTGTAGATAATCATATTTTTAGAAGATATTTCAAGCGCGAAATGGAACGTCTTGTAAGAAGTCAGTTAAACGAAGATAAGCACGAATATCCAGTGCCTGAAGATGTTCTTGTAAACCACGTGGCGGGCACATTTGTAGAGATGGTAATGTGGTGGCTAAAGGGTGAGAGAAAAGAAACGCCGGAAGAATTGGATAGTTATTTCCATGCAGTTATCGATCCGATATTGAATTTGAAGTAAGAAAAAGACATTTTATGTTTCCGTAAGGACAAATCGGGGATACCGGTTCTTGGTTGTTCCGAGCCGCAGGCGATGGAAGAACCCCAGAACCGCTGTTGGGGCCCCCGCTTAGCGCAAGCGTGTCCTCTAGGAAATGTAAAATGTCTTTTTGTTTTGAATTACTTCTGCTGAGTCTTTAATACAACTTCCTGTTCAGCCTGAACATCAGGGAAAGCGGAAAGCATAGGCTTTTCATCCTTGCCTGCAAGGTTACGTCTAATGTAGTTAGCTGTAATCTTGTAAACCAGTGGAGAAAGAACGATAACACCAATTAAGTTTGGAATCAGCATTAAGCCATTGAATGTATCAGCAAGATCCCAAGCAAGGTTGTCGCCCATTACAGCGCCGCCGTAAACAGCAACTACGAAAAGAATCTTGTAAGCGATAGTAGCCTTTTCACCGAAGAGGTATTCGAAAGCCTTGCTTCCATAGTGGCTCCAACCAAGAACTGTGGAGAAAGCAAAGAGCATTACAGCGATAGCGATGAATGCTGCACCTGCCTGACCAAAGTGCATAGAGAATACTGTGGATACAATGTTAGCCTTGCTAAGAGCAACGCCTTCATAAGCTTCAATTGTCTGACCTGTTGTTAAATCAACTAAACCAGAAGAGAGTACAGAGAATGCTGTGAGTGTGCAAACGATGATAGTATCAGCGAATACTTCGAAGATACCCCACATACCCTGACGAACAGGTTCTGCTACGTTGGAGTTGGAGTGTACCATAACGGAAGAACCAAGACCTGCTTCGTTAGAGAATACGCCTCTCTTCATACCCTGCTGGATAGCAAGCATAATTCCATAACCAACTACGCCGCCTGCTGCAGACTTAAGAGCGAATGCACCCTTGAAGATAGCACCGAATACAGCTGGGATCATCTTGATGTTAGCAAAGAAAATGAAGATGCTTCCTACCATATAGATAATAACCATGAAAGGTACAATCTTTTCTGTAACGGAAGCGATTCTCCTTAATCCGCCTACAACAACAAGTCCTACAGCGATAAGAATAACGACACCTGTGAGCCAAGCAGGAACACCAAATACAGTAAGCATGTTACCGGAGATGGAGTTAACCTGAGTCATGTTACCAATACCGAAAGAAGCTAAGATACAGAAGCAAGAGAAGAGTACAGCGAGTACTGCGCCGATAGCCTTGCAACCCTTCTTAGAACCAAGACCATCTCTTAAATAGTACATTGCGCCTCCGGACCATTCTCCAGACTTGTTCTTACGACGATAGTAAATACCAAGAACGTTTTCGGAGTAGTTTGTCATCATTCCGAAGAATGCGATAAGCCACATCCAGAATACTGCACCAGGACCACCGACCATAATAGCACCAGCAACACCTACGATGTTACCTGTACCTACTGTAGCAGCAAGAGCTGTACATAAAGACTGGAACTGGGAAATGGACTTGTCTGTTGTATGACCAAGAACGTCCTTATCCTTGAAGATAGCACCAAGTGTCATCTTCATCCAGTGGCCAATGTGAGATAACTGGAAAAACTTTGTTAAGCATGTCATTAACACACCTACGAAAGCAAGCAAGATCAGTGCTGGCCAGCCCCATACTATGCCGTTAACGACGTCGTTAACTTTTGCAATAATTTCAATCATTTTTATCCTCCATAAATTTTATTATTCTGTTTAATTTATTCTTTTTAAGCTAAAAACTACTTAAAAAGGCGGGCTTGCAACCCGCACCTTTTTGTCAGCTTTAAAAAAATATGTGAGAAGTTTAGCATATGGGAGTATATAAAGTCAAGAAATTTCGGCCAAAATGCTTAAAAATAAATAATTAACGAAATAATTAAGGTGGTTTTAGGTAAAATACCTTAATATGTTTTGAAATATTGAGTAAGTGCCAAACAGAAAATATGCGAATTGACCTAAAATAATCATCAAAATTAACTATATTATTGTGCATAATATACATATTTACATTTGCAATTGGGATTTTTTGTGATAAAATGGAAAATAATGTTGTTGCAGCCTATATGGCTACAATCAAAATATGATTGTTTAGATTGAAAAATCTAGAAAGGAACTAAACCATGGCAGAAACAAAGAAGGCAGTAGCTAAGAAGGCTACAGCAAAGAAGGAAACACCAGCAAAGAAGGCTGCTGCTCCAAAGAAGGAAGCTGCACCAAAGAAGGCTGCTGCAAAGAAGGAAGCTCCAGCTAAGAAGGCTG
>JAKSSI010000166.1 GCA_024403175.1 Clostridia bacterium | reverse complement strand
CAGCCAGAAGTTCTTTTAATTCCGAGGTCGCTTTCAAGCTCTTTATAAATATTCTTAAGGCTTGGAGGAAGCTCTGTACCCTCTTGTACGGAAAAACAAAGCCCATGAGCCTGCCCCGGTTCGTGATAAGGATCTTGTCCAAGTATTACAACCTTTACATCTTCAAAAGGCGCCGCCTTAAGAGCATTGAGAATACTATGCATGTCAGGATAAATAATCCTGGTTGAATATTCTGTTTTTAAAAATTCTCTGAGTTTAAGGTAGTAATCCTTCTTAAACTCATTTGCAAGTACTGCATCCCACGAATTGTTCAGCTTCACCATTTTCTTCGTCCAAAATAAACATCTTGATATCTTCCATTACGGCTTCTTTGCCAAATTCATTGAGAATTTCATGGCGCATTCCCTCGTAAAGGATGAGAGAAACATCTTCGCAACCAGCTTCCTTAAGTCCTTCTGCTACTTCAGCAGGGCCCTTTCCGTAAGCACCTACTGGGTCGGCATCGCCTGCAACAAGAAGCATTGGAAGATCCTTTGGAACTTCCTTATACCAATCTCCCTGAATAAATGTAAGAAGATTAAATAAATCAATGTATCCGGAAACTGAAAATGTAAATCTGCAAGCCGGATCTGCAATATACTTTTTAACAACTTCTTCATCTCTTGAGAGCCAGTCGTTATTAGTCTTTGCGTTTGGAATCTGCTTATTGTAAGAACCAAAGGCCATAGCTGTAATAAGCTTACTGATATGGCGCTCGCCCTTAACGCCTCTTATGAGCTTGGCAAGAGTCTTGCCTGCACCTACTGCAGGGTTAGCGCCGGCAGTACCCATAATAATGGCACCATCTACGCCCTTACCATACATTCTAAGCCAGCTTCTGCAAACAAAAGACCCCATGGAATGTCCCATAATAAAGTAAGGAATATCAGGATATTCAGCTTTAGTTATAGTTCTAAGCTGCTCAACATCCTCAACAAAGTGCTTCCATCCATCCTCTTTTCCGAAATAGCCATAATCCTTTGGAGAATCTACGCTCTTTCCGTGGCCGATGTGGTCGTTACCAACAACTACAATGCCAAAGGAATTAAGATATTCAGCAAAAGCAGCATATCTTTCAATATACTCGCACATGCCATGGATAATCTGAAGAACCGCTACAGGCTTTTCAACATCCCACTTGTACCAATGAACTGTGCTTCTCTTGTCTGTGCTTTTAAAAGTACTTTCTGTCATAACATGCCTCCTACTTAAGCATCTTCTTTAAGTATTGTCCGGTGTATGAATTCTTAACTTTAGCCACATCTTCTGGAGTTCCTTCGGCAACAATTTCGCCGCCTCTTGTGCCTCCATCAGGGCCTAAATCTATTATCCAATCGGCTGTCTTAATAACATCCAGATTGTGTTCAATAACAAGTACGCTGTTTCCTGCATCAACCAATCTCTGCAGCACTTCAATAAGCTTATCAACATCTGCAAAATGAAGTCCTGTTGTAGGTTCGTCAAGAATGTAAAGAGTCTTTCCAGTAGAGCGCTTTGCAAGTTCTGTTGCAAGCTTTATTCTCTGAGCTTCTCCGCCAGAAAGCTGTGTGCTTGGCTGACCCAGCTTAATGTAGCCAAGGCCAACATCGTGAAGCGTATTCATATATCTACTAATTGCAGGAATGTTTTCGAAGAACTTTACAGCCTCATCAACACTCATTTCCAAAACTTCGTAGATGTTCTTGCCCTTATATCTAACCTCCAAAGTTTCGTGATTGTAGCGTCTGCCGTGGCAAACTTCGCAAGGCACATAAACATCTGGAAGGAAGTTCATTTCAATTTTGATAATACCATCGCCACCGCAGGATTCGCATCTTCCGCCCTTTACGTTAAAGGAGAATCTGCCCTGGTTATAGCCTCTCATCTTTGCATCAGGAGTTTCAGCAAAGAGAGCTCTGATATTGGTAAACACGCCTGTATAAGTTGCAGGATTTGAACGAGGAGTTCTTCCGATTGGAGACTGGTCGATAGCAATTACTTTATCGATATTGTCCATGCCTTCAATTGCCTTGCACTTGCCCGGCTTATCCTTTGCTCTATAGAAATGCTGAGCTAAAGACTTATGAAGTATTTCATTTACCAAACTAGATTTGCCCGACCCAGAAACACCCGTAACGCAAGTAAATGTTCCAAGTGGAAGCTTAACACTTACATTCTTAAGATTGTGTTCTGTTGCCCCTTTAATGGTAATAAAGTTGCCATTTCCAGGTCTTCTCATTGTTGGGATTTCAATTTTCTTAGTGCCAGAAAGATACTGACCCGTAATGGATTCTTTGCAAGCCTTAATGTCTTCTAAAGTTCCCTGTGCAACAACATATCCGCCGCCTTCACCAGCGCCAGGGCCGATGTCGACGATTTGATCTGCTGTTTCCATAGTCTCTTGGTCGTGCTCAACAACAATAAGAGTGTTGCCTATTTCAGTAAGATTTCTAAGCGCTCCTAAAAGCATTGCGTTGTCTTTCTGATGAAGACCAATTGAAGGTTCGTCTAAGATGTACATTACACCAACAAGAGAAGATCCTATCTGAGTAGCAAGTCTAATACGCTGAGACTCGCCGCCAGAAAGTGTAGCAGCTGCTCTTGAGAGTGTAAGATAATCAAGTCCTACCTGCTCAAGGAAAGAAAGTCTCGCCTTAATTTCCTTTAAGATAAGTCTTGCAATTGTCATTTCTTTTTTACTTAATTTCTTTTCAAGAGAGTTTGTAAAATCCAGAGCATCAACTACTGACAAATCTGTAAACTGAATGATGTTCTTGCCGCCTACAGTTACACCAAGGATTTCATCTCTTAATCTTTGTCCGTGGCACTTTTCGCAAGAATCAACTCTCATGTATTCTTCAAGCTTAGCCTTAATTGCTTCTGAGTTTGTATAAGCATGTCTTCTCATAAGATTTGGTATTACACCTTCAAATCTATCTTTTCTATGAGAAATACTGCCGTCTCTTCTTATGTAATCATAAACAACAGGCTTATCACCTGTACCGTAAAGAAGTTCGTTCTTAAATGGCAGAGGAAGCTTCTTATAAGGAGTGTCTAAAGTTGTTCCGTGCTGCTTTGCAAGGCCGCCGATAAGCTGATTATAAAAGCCTGCATATTCCATGCTAGAAAATGCCTTTGCTA
>JAKSSI010000165.1 GCA_024403175.1 Clostridia bacterium | reverse complement strand
AAGCTCCTTAGTAAGCTTAATTCCGTTTGTGTTAAGACGGGTTACAAACCACTGAGAGTAATCAATGAGCTCTACAAGATCGTCTCTCATTGTTGGTTCGCCGCCTGTAAATGTAAGCTGCGGAATACAAGCTTCCTTGCACTTATCGATAATAACTTTCCATTCGTCTGTAGAAAGCTCTTTTTCTTCAGCTAAAGTCTGACCAGCAGCATAGCAGTGAACGCACTTTTGGTTGCAATTCCAAGCTTTGTCCTTGGCCATTGCACTTACTAAAAGGTCCATTCTATGAGGTGCCTGCATGCGGTCGGCGTAGTCTGTAAGGCTTAAATACTCAATATGCTCTGTAACTGGCTGACCATAGGCAATTTGAGTAAAGCTTTTCATTATTTTATATAAGTCCGACTTTATGAGCTTCTTTGAAACAAGAGGGAATACCTTTTTAACGCCCTTGCAGCTCTGGTTTATTATGCTTTCAACGTCTGCATCGGAAAGTTCCTTTCCTGCATATTTGTTTACTTCCTTAATAAACTCAGCCAGAACTATAGTCCAAGATGAATTTACCGGTATGATATCTTGGCCGTTGATAATAGCCACGCTAGCGCCGAGAGTTTTTCCATCGGTTTTAGGTGGTACTAAATGGATTCTAACAACGCCAGGACCTTCCGGATTGAGTGTTGTATGCAAAACACCTGTAAGGTTATTCTTTGCATATTTTAAAATCTTTGAATCAAATAACATATTAATTCCTTTCCTCTAAACAATTTATTATATCATTAAAGAGGCGGGCAATGTATAATATAGAAAAACTTGTATAAAAAAGCTTGGAAATACTTGAAAATTAATGCTTGCATACTTTTTCTGGGTGTGCTATAATCTTCAAGTCTTTAAGTAAGTTAGTGCGCCCAAAAAGCGCTTGAATCGTGTAAATTCCAACCTGTAAAGGTTGTTTAGGAGGTCTGAAATGTCTAAAAAGTGTGCTATTTGCGGTAAGGGTCAGGTATCCGGAAACAACGTATCCCACTCCAACCGTCATACAAGAAGAAAGTGGAATGCTAATATTCAGTCTGTAAGAGTTGAAGAAAACGGCACTGTAACAAGACAGAATGTATGCACAAAGTGCATCAGAGCAGGAAAAGTTACAAGAGCAATGTAATCTCGCATTCAATGGCTGCAGCAATTTGCTGCAGCTTTTTTTCTTATTAAGAAAAGGTGGTGAAAAGTCCTAGATGGACTCATTTAGTCGATTACCTTGGATAATCGCAATTATTTTGTTATTCTGTGCAGCATTTTTTGCCGTAACAGAAACAGCTATTTCCAGTGTAAACAAAAACAAAATCAAAGTTGCCCAAGAAAAGGGTGATTTGCGTGCAGATGAAGCTTTGTATGTCCTTGATCATTTTGACAAGGCTATTTCAACGTTGCTAATCTGTACAAATATTGTGCATATTACAGCTGCGACTGTCGTAACTGTTGCTGTTACCAACTCCTTTGGTCTTGGTGCAGTAACTTTAAGTACCTTAATTACGACTATTGCGGTTTTCTTTTTTGGCGAAATGTTGCCAAAGAGCATAGCTAAGAAGTATTCACTAACTTTTACATTGTCTAATGTTAGAGTTCTTGTGTTCTTTATGAAGTTCTTTAGCCCTCTGTCAAATCTTCTTACAATGATAGGTCAGTCTGTTGCCAATAAAACAAAAGGCGACCCGGAAGTTACCGTAACAGAAGACGAACTCTACGACATTATCGAAGATATGACTGAAGAAGGTACTTTAGATGAAGATGAGGGCGAACTCATTTCATCTGCCATCGAATTCGACGATAAAACCGTAGGAAGCATAATGACTCCTAAAGGCCGAATTGTGGCTATTAACATTGATGATAAACCGGAACAGATTGTGGCCCTTATTAGAGAGCAAAACCATTCAAGACTTCCGGTATATAAAGGCGATATCGATAACATTATCGGTATGCTTTCTATAAGAGACTACATTAAGGCTTATCTTCATGATAAAAATGTAGATATTAATTCACTCCTTATTAAGCCTCTTTATGTACAAAGAAGCATGCCTATAGATGAACTTCTTCCAAACATGTCCGAACATAGATTTACAGTAGCTGTAGTTCAGGATATGCAAGGTAGAACAGTAGGTGTCATCTCTGTAGAAGATATCTTAGAAGAGCTTGTAGGCGAAATCTGGGATGAAGACGATATAGAAGGAGGCGAACAGTAATGATTGCTATTATCCTTCTTGTTATCGGAATCATACTTTGCATTATGTCATCTGCATTCTTCTCAGCATCAGAGATGAGTATTTCTTCTGCCAATGAACTTAGACTTGAAAACATTACAGAAGACGGAGATAAACGAGGACTTAAAGCTCTTAAGGTTATAAACAAATTTGATGATGCGCTTTCTGCAATACTCATAGGTAACAATCTTGTGAATATTGCTGCATCTTCAATGGGTTCTGTTTTAGTAATTTTACTTCTTAAGACAGATGCACTTACATGGATTTCAACCGTTGTAATTACATGTCTTGTAATTATCTTTGGTGAAACAATTCCAAAGATCTCCGCAAAGAAAAATGCTACAAGATTTACTCTTGTCGTTGCAGGTTTCCTCAATGTGTTAATGACAGTTTTAAAGCCTGTTATTTGGGTCGTGCTGAAGCTGGTAAATCTCTTTACTATTAAACTTCCTGGTGAAAATGCCGACCAAGATGAAGAGGAAGCAATTGACGAAGCTATAGATGAGCTTTCTTCAATTATTGAAACTGCAGAAGATGAAGATGTTTTGGAAGAAGATCAGTCCGAACTTGTTCAAGCAGCGATTGATTTCTTAGACCTTTCTGCTTACGAAGCTATGACTTCAAGAGTAGACTTGGTGGCTATAGACATAGACGATGATTTCGATGAAATTCTTGCGGTTATTGAAGAGTCTCAGTATTCAAGAATTCCTGTTTACGAGGAAAGTATTGATAATATCATTGGTATTTTGTACCTTAATCACTTCCTTAAGGCTATGACTGAAAGCGAAACTGTAAATATTCGTGAGCTTCTTATGCCTCCGGTTTATGTTTACAAAACAACTAAGCTTACTTCTGTTTTAGATCAGCTTAGAGAAGCTAAGCAGCACATCGCTATTGTCTGCAATGCACACGGTGCAACTCACGGTGTTCTACCCCTGGACGACATTCTTGAAGAAATCGTCCTCGATGTTCGGGACCTTGATCTGGAACGTCC
>JAKSSI010000164.1 GCA_024403175.1 Clostridia bacterium | reverse complement strand
TTCAAGCTTCGCCTTTGGCTCGCTTTCATCTCGAAGCAAAAATTTTCTTACGCTTATACTTACTTGCCGCTATCGCCGTAGTTTGCAAGAACTCTAGCGGATGGGTCGTTAACGTTGCAACCTTCCCATGTCTTGTTTGGCATCCAGAAATCAACCACCATTTCTGCCTGACCTGGATAATACTTTTCAAAGATTTCTCTGTAAAGGAGAGATTCCTTTGTGAATGGTGCAGCGTGTGTATACTTCTTGCACTTTTCGAGGAATTCTTCTTCAGTGTAGCAGCTTTCTGCATATTCCTTTAAATCGTCTACCATAGAATGTCCTACAGCATCGGAGAATGCAGCTTTTTCTCTCCAAAGAATTTCATCTGGAAGAATCTTATCATCTTCAAATGCATGTCTTAAGAGATACTTACCCTTGTTATACTTGTTAAGCTTCTTTTCTGGATCTATTGCCATTACATACTTTACAAAATCTAAATCTCCGAAAGGAACTCTTGCTTCAAGAGAGTTTACTGAAATGCATCTGTCTGCACGAAGAACGTCGTACATATGAAGTTCTCTAATTCTCTTCTGAGCGTCTATCTGGAATTCTTCAGCAGATGGAGCGAAATCTGTATATTTATAGCCAAACAATTCGTCGGAAATTTCACCTGTCATAAGTACACGAATATCTGTCTTTTCGTGAATGTACTTACATACAAGATACATACCCATACTTGCACGAATTGTTGTAATGTCGAATGTACCGAGAAGTTCAATTACATGTTCAAGGTTTGCAAGAACATCTTCTTTAGAAATGATAACTTCTGTATGATCTGAACCGATATAGTCTGCAACCATCTTTGCATACTTAAGGTCGATGGCATCTATATCCATACCAATAGCAAAAGTCTTAATTGGCTTATCACTAGCCTTTGCAGCAACTGCACAAACCAGAGAAGAATCTAAGCCGCCGGAAAGAAGGAAGCCAACCTTTGCATCAGCAACTAATCTCTTGCTAATACCAAGAGAAAGTTTATCGTGAATGTTTTTGCATACTGTTTCAAGATCATCGTCGCAAATCTTTTCTACTGCTGCAATGTCACGGTAGCAAACAAACTTTCCGTCTTTATAATAATGACCTGGTGGGAATGGCATAACTTTGTCGCAAATAGAAACAAGGTTCTTAGCTTCACTTGCAAAAACAATAATTCCATCCTTATCGTATCCGTAGTAAAGTGGACGAATTCCGATAGGGTCGCGAGCAGCTATGTATTCACCGGTCTTGCTGTCGTAAATTATAAGTACATATTCGGCGTCTAACATATCAAACATTTCTACGCCGTATTCTTTGTATAAAGGAAGCAGAACTTCGCAATCGCTTCCGCTCTTAAAAGTGTAGCCCTTAGAAATAAGGTCTGCCTTTATCTTTTCATATCCGTAGATTTCACCGTTACAAACTACATAATTACCATCAAGTTCGAAAGGCTGCATTCCTTCTGGATGAAGACCCATAATTGCAAGTCTGTGGAATCCGAGGAGTCCTTTACCTGTGTCGATAACTTTTGAATCGTCAGGACCGCGAGAAATAGTTTTCTCAAATCCATCCATAAATTTTTCGTAGTCTGCCGTGCTACTTGTATATCCCATAATAGAGCACATTGGTGATACCTCCAAAACTATAAATTTTATCTAAAAATAAAGATCACCCCTGCGCAACCAGCATGACCACCTTGGAAGCTTCAACCAGGACACAAATTGGTTTTTGCTTTCCCGGCTTTTTGGTCTAGCTGCAACACCGTTGCTGCAGGAGTGATTTAAATTGAATTTTTCTAATTTACGGCCTTACGGCCATTTACTTATTGCGGGCGTCCTCCGCAAAAGTTTTTAAAGGGTTGGACTATACAATGCCCTGAGCCTGCATAGCTTCTGCAACCTTTTCGAAGCCGGCAATGTTAGCGCCAACTACGTAGTTACCTTCGAAGCCATACTTCTTAGCTGCGTTGTCAATGTTGTGGTAAATGTTGATCATGATGTTCTTGAGCTTAGCATCAACTTCTTCGAATGTCCAAGAAAGTCTTTCGCTGTTCTGAGACATTTCAAGAGCAGATGTAGCTACACCACCAGCGTTAGCTGCCTTACCGCAGATGAAGAGAACGCCTGCCTTCTGGAGGTATTCTGTAGCATCAGCTGTTGTAGGCATGTTAGCACCTTCTGCAACAACGTGTACGCCATTAGCAACGAGCTTCTTAGCGTCTTCGAGGTTAAGTTCGTTCTGTGTAGCGCATGGAAGAGCAATGTCAACCTTGATTTCCCACTGATTTGTGCCTTCTGTAGCCTTGTCGTGGTACTGAGCGGATGGTCTAGCTGCTGCATATTCTGTAAGACGAGCTCTCTTAACTTCCTTAACATCCTTAAGGAGAGCAACATCGATTCCTTCTGGATCGTATACCCAACCTGTGGAGTCGGAGCATGTAACAACCTTAGCGCCAAGCTGCTGAGCCTTTTCGATAGCGTAGATAGCTACGTTACCAGAACCGGAAACTGCAACAACCTTGTCCTTAATTTCTTCGTTATGGCACTTGAGCATTTCTTCTACGATGTAGAGAAGACCATAACCTGTAGCCTGTGTTCTAGCAAGAGAACCACCGTATGCAAGGCCCTTACCTGTAAGAACGCCTTCGTATACGTTTCTAATTCTCTTATACTGACCATACATATATCCGATTTCTCTAGCGCCTGTACCGATGTCACCAGCTGGAACGTCTGTATCTGCGCCGATGTGCTTGCAAAGTTCTGTCATAAAGCTCTGGCAGAAAGCCATAACTTCTCTGTCGGACTTACCCTTTGGATCGAAGTCGGAACCACCCTTACCACCACCGATTGGAAGTCCTGTAAGAGAGTTCTTGAAAATCTGTTCGAAACCGAGGAACTTAATGATACCAAGGTTTACGGATGGGTGAAGTCTGATACCTCCCTTGTAAGGTCCGATTGCGGAGTTGTACTGTACTCTGTAACCTGTGTTAACCTGAACCTGACCCTTATCGTCTACCCAAGCAACTCTGAACTTAAGCTGTCTTTCTGGGTTTACGATTCTTTCAAGAAGAGCATCTTTTCTATACTTTTCTTCGTTTGCTTCAATAACAGGACGAAGGGAATCAAGTACTTCGTTTACTGCCTGAAGAAATTCTGGTTCGCTAGCATTCTGCTTAGCAACTAATTCTTTTACCTCATCAACGTATGACATTTGTGTCCTCCTATGTCATTAAACA
>JAKSSI010000163.1 GCA_024403175.1 Clostridia bacterium | reverse complement strand
CATAAAATTACAAAACTTACAACATTAAATCCAAATCCTGCCTTATTTTCTAACCACATTCATATTTTTCTAGCAGAAAATTTACATTTTACTCGAAAACATAGTCTTAATGAAGATGAATATATAAACTGCTTTTAAATGGATAAAGAAAAAGCTTAAGACTTTCCCAAATTAATACAAAAAAAGGAGCGCTGTTGCGCTCCTTTTAGATTTATATGGTCAATTATGACTTAGAGAGAGTTTACATACTCGATGATGTCACCAACAGTCTCAAGACCTTCTGGCTCACCAAACTCAATGTCCATTTCATCTTCGAGGTTACAGATAAGCTCAACCATGTCGAGAGAGTCAATGCCGAGGGAATCAAAGGTAGAATCCTCGTTTACCTCAGATGGATCGATGCCGATGTTTTCCTGAAGAAGATTCTGAATAATTTCCAAAGTATCCAAGGTAGTTCCTTTCAAATACATTTTTCTTAGAATTTTGTCCTCGACTATTTTAGCTTACTTCATCAATATGCGAAGAAGTTTATTCTTTGGAAAGAGGAATAATTAATTTCTAGATTTTTTCAAAAATACAAAACCAAAGAGCAGGAATGCAAAGCCAAGATACATAGTTATTTTATCTATGGAAGAATTAAGTTCGGGCATCAGACCAGTAACGAGAGAAACGGCAAACAATACCAAAGATATGGCAAATAACGCAATGCTGATTTTGTGCTCTTTTGATCCGTTCATTGTTTTTACCTCCACTAATTGAGTCTGCTGCCTGCGTTTTCAAATCGAAGAGAAGTGTTTAGAAGTTTGTGTCAAAACCTAAGTCCGACTCAGAAGCATTTTTAAAGCATTTTATAGTGAAGTTTACGAAACGCTTTGTAGCTGGGCTTGCGCTTTCAAGATTCTGAATAGCAATACCAAGCTTGATGGATTGTGGTGGATCCACAGGAATCTTAACAATGTTAAAGTCTAGCCTACGGGTAACCATGCTGTTTAAGATACTAATTCCCATGCTTTGCTCAACCATAGAGAGGGTAGCTGCGTTTTCCATGGTTTGATAAACAATGTGTGGCTCTAGATCGAAGCGCTTAAACATTGCAACAACATCAACGTCATGGCCGTTGCCAGGCATAACAAAGTCCACGCCGTTAGCTTCTTTTAAAGGAAAAGATTCTTTGTTTGCGTAAGGGTGATCCATAGGAAGAATTGCAATCATTGGGTCTTCAGCCAAAGGAACCCAATCATATTGCATAGAATCAGAATAACTCATGAATGCAATATCAACTTTGTTTGTTGTAATCCATTCATCAATTTCTTGCGCAATACCTTCCATGATACGTATTTCAATGCCTGGATAGCGCATATGAAAATGCTTAATAATGATAGGAAGCCAATGAGTTGCAATACTTGGGTATGAGCCAATGGTTACACTACCGGTGGCTAAGCCTTTAACCTCCGCTGAATATTGGAAAAGATTGTCTTCTTGGGCAATAATCGCACGAATAATGGGAAGAACTTTCTCGCCATTTTCTGTTGGTTTAACACCTTGCTTATTACGCTCTAAGACAGGAAATCCAAGCTCGCGTTCTAACGCTTGCATTAACTGGCTAACACCAGATGGGGTATAGCCTAATGATTTTGCGGCTTTTGAAAGGCTTCCTGTATCGATTGCTTGAATAAAGGCTCTATATCTTGAAGTGTCCATAGTGGTCCTCATAGGTATTAAGAATTACTTAAACCAGTTATAACATATTCGTAATTTTATTAAAGTTTTAAATGCTCTAAAATGTTCTTGTGTGATTCATAGAAGGCTGTTGAAAGCGTTCATTTAGATAGAAGTACGGGCAATTTTTTCTTTTATCTAAAGCTTTCGATGTTTTCTTTTTCTGCGTTGGAGGGTGCAAGATAAAAAGCGCACTTCCAAAATCTAAGGGCTCCTTCAAGGAGCCCTTTTTCTTTTGTTAAATCTTTAGTGCATATGTTGCGATTTCTAAGATTTTCTACATTTTTGCGTATTATGGGATGTAGCTAATCTGCTTAAATTCAGGAACGGAGGCTTCATATGATGAGCTATGTTTTATATCAAAAGCCAACTTGTCCTTATTGCGTAAAGGTGCTTCGTTATATGGAGGAAGCGGGCATTATTATTCCTATGAAAAACACTTTAGAGCCAGGTGTGCATGATGAATTGGTTGCTATTGGTGGAAAAGGGCAGGTGCCTTGTCTTTTGATTAACGGTACTGCTATGTATGAATCTGATGACATCATTCAATATTTAAAGGAAAACTTTTAATTAGTTCCATTTCGCATAAATGTAAAGGTCCTTCCACTTTTGTGAAAGGACCTTTTTGTTTGTTAAGGATTTGCAAGGTAGCCTGCTAGCTATCCAGATGATTCTTTATCTGGATATGTAACTGAAGACTTATTCAGCTGGAACCTCAGGCCACATAGCGTTCTTGTAAAATGCACGACCGATACCAACCAAGTCGCCAGCGCCTTCTGCAAGAAGAGCGTCAACATCTTCCATAGCGCGTACGCCACCAGTAACGATAACTGGCAAGTCAACTGCGTTCTTAACTGCAGTAGTCATATCCTTGAAGTAGCCAGCATCACGTACGCCAGGACGCTTGTAGTAACACATGCCACCGGAAACGTTGAGGATGTCGATATCGGTTTCAGCTGCAATGATCTTTGCTGCTTCAACTGCGTCTTCGATAGTGTTGCCGCCCTCAATGTAGTCGCAACCGCCAAAGCGCATAGAGATAGGTACATCTGGACCAACTGCAATACGTACAGCCTTAGCAACCTCACAATGGATGCGAACACGGTTTTCGATGGATCCACCATATTCGTCGTCACGCTTGTTAGTAAGTGGGCTAAAGAATTCGTTCAAAAGATAAGCATGAGCAGCATGGATTTCTACGCCGTCGAAGCCAGCCTGTACTGCGCGAACTGCAGCATCTGCAAACTGCTGAACAGTTTCTGCGATGTCGGCCTTGGTCATTGCCATAGTAGGGCAGGAATCGCCAAGACCTACCGCTGCTTCGCCAATTACCATGCTAGATGGAGACCATGGAACCATGCGGGTGTACTTGCGCTTTGCTGCACCACCAGCGTGTGCAAGCTGAATGAAGGCAATTTTGCCACCCTCTTTAATAGCTGCTGCCAACTGAGAAAGACCGTCTACCTTGTCATAGGAAGCCAAAGAAATCTGGCGCTTTGCTGCTTTGCCGCGTGGCGCACAATGCTTAAGGTGACATCCGGCTTTAAGGCCA
>JAKSSI010000162.1 GCA_024403175.1 Clostridia bacterium | reverse complement strand
GTTTTGTTGTATCAATTCTTCAGACCACGATGGGTACTGATAGCCTTCTCGCCGGTATCATCATTAATACGGCTCTTTATTCAATCACTACTGCGGTAATGGTCCACGCTTCACTACTTAATATGAACAAGACCGAGACTGTATTTACACGTATGCAGGATGTTTTAAAGAATACGGTGATTGCAGGGCAGTATAAACTGGTTGTTGTCTTAATTGCCATAGTTTTTGTGATTGCCTTTTTGGTTCTGTTTTTACGTACAAGACTTGGACTTGCTATTAGAGCAACAGGTAATAACCCTGACATGGTTAAATCATCTTCCATAAATACTGCGGTTATTACTATCATCGGTCTGTGCGTATCAAACTCCTTTACAGCACTTTCCGGATGCCTGCTTGGTCAGTATAACAAATCTACTAATATTGATATCGGTACAGGAATGCTTACTATCGCTCTTGCATCTCTTCTTATTGGAAGAATGTTCTTTAGAAAGGGTGGAGTAAGTCTTGGCGTATTTGGCGCAATCATCGGCGCAATTCTTTTTAGAATTGTTTACACATTTGCACTGCGTCTTAACATGCCAGCATCTATGCTGAAGCTTATCTCTTCAGTTATCGTAATTATCGCTATTGCAGGTCCTTACTTCCTTAAGAAGGCAAATGAAAACGGAAAGAGGAGGAAGAATCATGCTCAAGCTTAATCACGTATCAAAGACTTTTGGCGTTGGCACAGTCAACGAAAAAAGAGCATTAACAGACATTTGCTTAGACGTTAAAAAAGGTGATTTTATCAGCATTATCGGTTCAAACGGTGCTGGTAAATCAACACTTTTAAATTCTATTAGTGGTGTATTTTTAGTTGATAAGGGCAGCATTATCTTAGATGGAAAAGATATTACCGACATGCCAGAACATATTCGTTCCAAGGTTATCGGAAGACTTTTCCAAGATCCAATGAGAGGTTCTGCTCCATCTATGAGCATAGAAGAAAATCTCTTCCTTGCATCTGGTATGCATGGCTGGCTTGGTAGAATAACTAAGGCTGATAGAGAAATGTTTAGAGAAAAGCTGGCACTTCTTGGCATGGGCCTTGAAGACAGAATGTCTAGCCCTGTTGGGCTTCTTTCTGGTGGTCAGCGTCAGGCTCTTACATTGCTTATGGCTACATATCAAACACCTAAGCTTCTTCTTTTAGACGAACACACAGCCGCGCTCGACCCAGCTACAGCAGAAAAAGTTCTTGAGATTACAAAGAATGTTATCGAAGAGAATAATATTACATGTCTTATGATTACACATAACATGCAGTCTGCGTTGGAATTGGGAAATAGAACAATTATGATGAACAACGGTCAGATTGTTTATGACGTTGCCAATGAAGAGAGAAAGAAGATTACAGTAAATGACCTGCTTGAAAAGTTTAAAGAAAAAGCAGGAGGAGCACTCACTAATGATAGAATGCTCCTCGGGGATTAATTATTATCTCTGGAAATCGTCTACGTGCTTTCCAAGCACCTTTTCGGCGTAATTAACAACTTGGAAAGAGAAAAACATTTTGTACATGAAATAGGGGTCATCCAACTTTTGGTTTAGGATGTCCTCTATTTTTGTGAGTTTGTTTATGAGAGTGTTTCTATGAACAAACATATTTCTTGAGCATTGCGCAATGCTCTGTCCGGACATTAGATAGTTGTATAAAGTATCTGTGAGATTTGTGCCGTGCTGCTGATCGTAGCGGGTGAGGGTAATCATTCCTGGGTCGCAGATATAGCCAAGGCCCTGGTTATGATAATAATCGTTTGCGGGGTTTAAGCAGAGCTCAACAGTCTTTTCGAAGAAGAAATTCTTTGCGAAGAAGTAGTTTTTACCAGGCTCGTAAATCTTGCCGATTCTAATAGCACGCTTGCAATCCTGATACATTGTAGGAAGTGAAAGAAGGCTTCTTACAGGGTTTGCAACAGCTAAATATGCATTCTGACTCTTTAAGAAATCATCCATTTCATTTCTGTCGCAGTCTGGCACCTCAGCACTGCCGGAAGCTTGTATAAAAGCTATAAAATCGCCCTTGTAGCTTGAGTAAACAGAGCCCGGGAAGAAACTTGTTATCTTGTCAGCAACAAGCGCTAAATTCGTCTTTTTTTCAGTAAATTCAATAGTGATTACTGTTGTGTATTTAAATTTTGGAGCGTTCAGCTCTTTTAATCTATCTTTTAAATCGGACGAAGTCTGAATCTTGCGATTTATTAAATCGCTAATAAGTGCACGCTTCGCAGGAGAACTTAAAAGGTCTATTCCTGTGTTTTGCTGATCTTTTGCTTTAAGAAGTTCTTCCATCTCCTGTTCGGAGAGAATGTAATATTTTCCGTCTTTTGTTTTCTTCATTTTGACTACCTATCTATAGTGCTTTTTATCCTGTAATTATGATATCACAGTATGGATAAAATGCACACATTATTTCGTGAATTCTTGTGTGTATTTTATCCATTTTGAACTATGAAAAAAAATCGTATATAATATATAGATATTAATTTTGTAAAATAATAATTTTTTAAATAATTAAAGGAGAAAAAATGACTTACGAAGAATTCGAGAAAATCGCAAAGGAATGCGGTTTTACACACACAGCTCCATTAGACATCTCCACTATCGATTTAAAACAGGAAGTTAGAGACATGTGCTCTGCAAATACTTGCGGTAAGTATGGCAAGAACTGGAGCTGCCCTCCAGGATGCGGCACTGTTGATGAATGCAAAGAAAAGGTTAAAAAGTATACAAAGGGTATTCTTGTTCAGACAGTAGGCGACATTGAAGACTCTTTCGATGCAGAAGGTCTTCTTGCTGCTGCAGCTGCACATGATGAACACGTAAAGCAGCTTCAGGACGAAGTTATGAAGCAGGTAGATGATATCCTTATTCTTGGTGCTGGCACTTGCAAGCTTTGCAAGGAATGCACATATCCAGACAATCCATGCAGACTGCCAAAGCTTATGCACTCTTCCATGGAAGCATACGGCATGCTTGTTCTTGAAGTATGCAAAAAGAATAACTTAACTTACTACTATGGTTCAGACCATATTGCATACACAGGCTGCATTTTATTCAACTAATGAACATTAAAGAAACCATAGTCGTAGAGGGCAAAGACGACGAAACAGCAGTACTTGCTGCAGTAGACGCTAATATTATAATTACCCATGGATATGGCATTCGTCCTCAGACTATAGAGCTTATAAAAAAAGCATACGAAACCACTGGCATAATTATTTTTACCGACCCAGATCATGCC
>JAKSSI010000161.1 GCA_024403175.1 Clostridia bacterium | reverse complement strand
TATATTTGATTTTTCAGTAAATAGCATTTTTTGAGATTAAATTTAATCAATAATCAATGAAAAACAATTCTTTTTACTGAAAAATACTGTTTTTCGGTTGTTTTCGTCGTAAAACTGTTCTTGTCAACTTACTATTACTATTTTACAACCGTCAACTTATCTAAATTATCTCTAAAAATCATCATTGGGTCGGCGAGATGAAAGTTCTTTATTAGTCTAAAGCCTAACTTTGAATTTGTAGTAAAACCGCTTTTCCCAATAGTACCAATTATATCGCCATAATCAACTGTATCGCCTTCCTTAACATAAACATCATCTAAGAAGAAATATACAGTTCCTAAATCATAACTCCAGCCTTGAATAGTTATTTTATTGCCATAGCCTTGTTCAAAACCTGCAAAAGTTACACGACCTCTAATGACTGAATAAACTGGGTCACCCTGATTTCCAATGAAATTCAGCTGCGTTCTATATGATTCATTACCAACTGTTAAATCATAGACTTCTTCAACAATTCTGCTGTCACAAGGGAATTTAAAGTTGCCGTGAACATAAGTATCCTTTTTATTTGAACTTTGAATATTAATATATGGCCAAAAATAATCTACAACTTCTGTACTATCAGCAATTACCTTTGGGTCGGTAAGAAAACCGGCAGCCAGCACTACACAAATCGTGTACGCAATAACAAGAACTCTTACGGCAGGCTTTTTATAATTCATTACGTGCTTAATTCTATTCTTTACGCTGACCTCACCAAAAGCCACAGGGCAAACAGAAAAAGCATGTCTTTTTATACTGCAATTAAGCAGTGCTGTTGCATACAAACTCTTGTTTTCATCCTCAATATCCTTAATAACTGCTTCGTCGCAAGCAGTTTCAATATCTCTGCAAAATAAGATGTATGCGACCCAAAAGAGTGGATTGAACCAATACACTGACAAAATGATAAAACCTATCAGTTTCCAAATATGATCAGCACGTTTAATGTGAGCTTTTTCATGAGCTATGACATATTCTAAATCATTTTCATTAATTGAATATGGTAGATAGATTGTCGGCTTAAAAATTCCCAAAAGAAATGGTGTGTCAATCATTTCTGTCTGCTTAGTGCCAGGTTCAAGCAAGGTTGCAGTCCTTATTTTTTCCTTCAAATTCATTGTGCTAGCAACTGCATAAATAAGCATTGCTATAACGCCTACAAACCAAATTACTGCAAAAATTTGAATGCCATCAATAAAAGAATTAAGCGTTGTAGGCAATTTTAAAGAAACTGCATCTGGGTAGATTGGATTTTTAAAAACATCTACTACTGCAGGCTCCATTAAAACCTTTCCTTGAGAACTCAAGGATTCCGTTTGAATTGTTTTAGCCGATGGAACAAGACTAAACCAGCTCTCAAGCATAGACACAGGAACAATCAATCTAAATGCAGCAATTCCCCACATACCGCAAATAAGATTTTTCGGTGCCTGCTTAAATAATGCTCGAATAATCATAACCAGCAAAATCATATAGCTGGCAATTATTCCAACGTTTAATATGTACGGCATAGATTTTATTATCCATGCAAGTAAGTTTATAGAACTCATTTATTTCCCCTGTTTATTGATAATGCGTTTAATCTCTTCAATATCTTTTTCAGAAAGATTTTCTTTTTTAGCAAATGCAGCTATGAAAGCCGGAAGAGAGTTTTCAAAAGTTTTCTCCATCATTTCTTCCATTTCAGCAAGCTGTACTTCTTCTTTGCTAATTAGTGAGACAACGACCCCATTTTCATTTCTAACCACCCCTCGGTCGCTAAGACGCTTAATTACTGTATAAGTTGTGGTTCTGCTCCAACCAAGTTCTTTATTGCAAATCTTGGCAAGTTCTGAACTACTAATTGGCTCGTTCTGCCAAAGTATGAGACAGAAACGATATTCACTTTCAAATACTTTTGGTGTTGGCATATTTTTAACCCCTATTTTTTTAATTCATAGCCTTGTCTAATGCATTAGACTTAATTTAGTCTAATGCGTTAGACAGGAATTGTCAAATAAAAACAGAGGCCGTATGACCTCTGTTTTAAATTATATTAAATTATTCCTTCTCTGGTGGGTTGAGTCCGATTACGCGGTAGGCTTCGTCGGATACTACACGGCCTTTTGGTGTGCGTAGCAGCAGGCCGAGCTGCAGCAGATATGGTTCGTACTGATCTTCAATAGTAACTCTTTCTTCGCCGAGTGATGCAGAGATTGTATCAATACCAACTGGGCCGCCCTTAAACTTTGTAATAATCAAATCTAAGATCCTTCTATCCAAATCTTCAAGACCGTTTTCATCGATGCCAAGAGATTTTAAAGTAAGATTTACCATCTCAGCATTGATTTCGCCATTGCCCTTAACCTGGCTGAAATCTCTAACACGCTTAAGAAGTCTGTTAGCCACACGCGGTGTGCCTCTAGAACGAGCAGCCAGCAGCTTAGTTGATTCAGAATCAATACCGACCCCTAAAATACCAGCTGTTCTCTTTAAGATTTCTGAAAGCTCGTCGATAGTGTATAAATCAAACTTTGCGAGAACACCGAATCTATCGCGGAGTGGCGCGGAAAGGCTTCCGGCACGAGTTGTTGCACCAATCAGTGTAAAGTGAGGCAGGCCAAGTCTAATTGAGTTTGCCATTGGGCCCTTGCCTGTAACAATATCGATTGCATAGTCTTCCATTGCGGAATAAAGAATTTCTTCAACGCTTCTGTTAAGACGATGAATTTCGTCGATAAAGAGTACGTCGCCTTCATTGAGGTTTGAAAGAATTGCAGCCAAATCTCCGGCTCTTGAAATAGCCGGGCCAGATGTAATTCTAAGTTCAACACCCATCTCGTTTGCAATGATGCCAGCAAGTGTTGTCTTACCGAGTCCTGGAGGGCCGTAGAAAAGCACGTGGTCTAAAGACTCTCCTCTTTGCTTTGCAGCCTGAATATATATTTTTAAATTTTCCGTTACAGAGCTTTGTCCTACGTATTCTTCAAAATGCTTAGGACGAATGGTGCGTTCCATAAGTTCTTCATCCATCTGAAGACCTCCACCAACTACTCTTTGTTCGTATTCCATTTAGCTTTCCTATCTGCGAGCCTTAAGTGCACGCTTAATATATTCTTCTGTGCTTAAATCGTTTTCAGTAATGCCCACCATAGCGCTCATAGCCTCAGACTTTGAATAGCCAAGAGCCATAAGTGCATTTACAGCTTCATCTTTTGCACTGCCCTTTACAACAACAGTTGGCTTAATTCCTGCAGGAAGAT
>JAKSSI010000160.1 GCA_024403175.1 Clostridia bacterium | reverse complement strand
TAGTGGTAAGTAGCATGTTTAGACGATTGCTTATTTCTAACCTGTGTTTTGAGGGTCAAGCAAAGCGTGGAACTATTCCTAAAGCTGCAATTCCGCTGTTTTTATCGATGGTAAAGGTTGGTTTTAATATAGTTGTCATGGGCGCTGTTAGAACGGCTAAAACGACGTTTTTATCCACTTGGCAGAGTTATGAAGACCCTACACTAGAAGGTGTCATGGTTGAAACAGACCCTGAAGTTCCTATGCACAAAATCTTGCCTAATGCACCTATCATTCAGCTCATAGCAGATGGTGAAGAACTTCAGCGAATATCTAAAAACTTGCTTAGATCTGATGCAGATTATTTTATCTTGGCAGAAGCTCGCGATGGCATTGCTTTAGATACTGCGGTAAAACTTGCAGCAAAGGGCACAAAGCGAATGAAGCTTACTTTCCATTCTAGGCTTCCAAAGCATTTTCCGCTTGAAGCTGCTACAGAAATTGTTAAGCAGACCGGTGGTGATTTGCAACTTACAATGCAGATGATAGCTAGTGGCTTTGATTATCTCTTTCATTTTGTCCAGCTGTCTGATAAGTCTCAAAAGCGATTAAAAGGGATTTATCAGATGAGCTGCGACGAAAATGGAAAAATAGAAATTGAGCCAATTTGTGAATATGATTTTAAGACAGATTCATGGCATTTTAACAGCTTCTTTTCTGATGAAATTATTAATTATGGAATGGAAAGCGATGCAGAGGCATTTAAGACTATGCAAAATGAATTGTCAAAACTTGCAGCAGAGGGAAGCGTTGTATGAATGTAATAATGCTGTCTTCAGCAGTGTCTGTGGTCATCTATTTGTTATTTCTTGCAGGCATAGTTTTTATCGAATATGACACTATTGTTGTTTTAACAACTCGTTATAGACTTCGCCATAGACTCAGTGTTAAGCCCGAAGAAGGCAAATTATCTATGCTTTGTCGAAACATCTTAAGTGGTGCTTTGGGAAAAGATATAGATGGTATTTGGTTAATATCTACGGAGATACTCGTATTTATCACAAGCTTTGTTGTGGGGCTAAGAAATTTCAGCATATTTGTTTCATTGTATTTGGCCTTATTTTGTTCTGCACTGCCTTTATTAATTTTATATTCAAGAATGCAAAGTCAGAGAAATAAGGGAAGTAAAGAAGGTATTACTCTTCTTACCGAACTGTACAGACAGTACAAAATGAACAGTATGAATATGCTTAAAGCGCTTGAATTAACTATCGAAGCAAAAGGAGATTTCAAGGTAACAAGAAAGCAGATTTATATAATGCTAATAAGACTTCAAGATGCCCCAAGCAATAGCGAAATAAAGCGTTGCTGCAGAAATTTAGCCTACGCGTTGGGCACAAACTGGAGCAGGAATCTTGCAACATGTATAGAGATTTCGGTAACTAAAGGAACTGACGTGAGCCTAGCTCTCATTGATGTTATAGAGCAGCTTAAGGCTGCAAAAAAATTGGCTGAGGAAAGGAAAAGACTCAATGGTGAGGCTATGAGAATGACAGTCTTTCTCGTGCCGCTGTTGTATATTATTACTTCTTTTGTAAGTACTAAATACTTAAATTTGCCCTTAGTTAAGTTTCTGAAAAATCAA
This sequence comes from Clostridia bacterium, assembly GCA_024403175.1. Next base: position 1,684 of record JAKSSI010000160.1, on the reverse strand, counting down.
TTTTTTACACCAAAGGGACTTTTCTTTTTCATAGTCAATTTGTTCTTGTTTGTAGTTAACATTGTACTTATCAATTTGATTGATAGTGCAAGAATGGATTACTGATGAAAACATTTTCTTTCTTATTTTTAATAATATTTTGGATTGGGATTTTTACTGCAACATACAAGCCTAAAGATGATCTTAGAGCGCGTATAGATGCTTATTACTACTTAGTCCAAAACAAAACTAGAAGCACCAAAATTGCAAAGAGAGTTCATCTTTTAAGGACTGAAAATAAAAAGAAAAAGCTGATGAAAGAACTTACGGATGCTTTGTCTTATTTAAAGAATGTAACTATTCTAGGGCGTGGAGAAAATATAAGTGCGGAACTAATGCTTGAAGAACTTGCAGACTTTTCACCTGGTTTATCTAAGACCTTTCTTGATATGGCAAGAAGCATTTCTGTAAATGAGAAGAATGTTGCAGAAGAGTCATTATTTGAAACTATAGGGAATGACTACGCCAGAGATATTGGGGTGTTTCTTGCATCATGGGAAGATATTCCGCAGACAGAACTTTTAAGCAGTATTGAAGCATATTTAAATGTTCTTCGCGAAGAACAGATTACAAGACAAAAAGAAAAGGATGAAATGATATCGGATTTAGTGTACTTTCCTGTGGTAATAAACTGCATGATGGTATTACTGAATTTCATATATGTATCTTATTTCATAGAGCAAGAGAGTATGCTTGCTCAATTATTTGGCCTATAAAGGAGGTTTGGGATGAAACAATTAATCGTTTTAGTAGCCACAATTATTCTTGGTATTACTATTGGAGGCATTATTCTGGGATTTAGAGGTACAACAACTTCGCTTGGAACAACTGTCACAAACAGTATGGAATCTATTAGTGACACAATGAGTGAGGCTGCAATACAAGCTACTACAGTAACTCCATAAAAAGATAATGAAGCAATTAATTGTCTTGCTGTGCTCTGTAGTTTTAGGAGTTGTTATGGTCGGTCTTATTTTAGGGGAGAATGGGGTCGGCACAGCAGCTAAAAATCTTTGGCGCAGCGAATATGAATATAGAAGCATAATGTTTAGCAATTCCGATAAAGTGGAGTAGTAAATTTGAAACAGTTTTTAGTATTGCTTGCCGTATTGCCGTTAATGCTGGTTATTATGGTTGAGTTTTCTTTAAACAGCTTAATAGATGTAAAGGTTGATGCAATTAATGATATTGTCTATACCTGCAAAGAGCAGGCTAGGCAGGATGGAACTTTTAGTAATGTTGCGCCGTATCTTATAAAAACAATTTCGGATGTTACGCACATAAAAGAAAGCGATATCTTTCTTACTTATAGCGGAATAACAACAGGTGAAAAAATCTACCGTATTGACTCTATGAGTGGAGCAAGTGAGGAATCATTTATTCATTACCGCGTGGAAGTACCTATAGTTGAGATGAAAACTCTGGGGCTTATCTTAAAATCTAACAAGCGGAATCACATTTATGTTATAGATTCATACATTGCGTCTGAAAGATTGCAAAGTGAGGACTAATGAAGACTTTTATTGTATTTCTTGCTTTGATTTTGGTATTTACCTGCTTGTGCATAAACAGCGACGATACTTCACACTACAAGCAGCTGAATATACACTTGAAAGCCTTAGCAGAAGAAGCTGCAAGGGGCGGG
>JAKSSI010000016.1 GCA_024403175.1 Clostridia bacterium | reverse complement strand
TCTGATCTTGTGCTGTACCATTCCCTTGATTGCTTCTCTTGCAGGTCCGAGGTAAAGTCTTGGGTCGAAATCTGCTGGATGTTCAACTAAGTACTTTCTTACTTCTGCTGTCATTGCAAGACGAAGGTCTGTATCGATGTTAACCTTGCAAACACCATACTTTACAGCTTCTAAAATCATATCTTCTGGAACGCCCTGAGCTCCAGGAATGCTGCCGCCGTACTGATTGCACTTTTCTACGAATTCAGGAATTACTGTAGATGCACCGTGAAGTACTAATGGTGTGTTTGGAATAAGAGCGTGAATCTTCTTAAGTCTTTCATAATCGAGGTAAGGTGTGCCCTTAAACTTGTATGCACCGTGGGATGTACCAATAGCAACTGCAAGGGAGTCAACTCCTGTTCTTTCTACGAATTCTGCAGCTTCTTCAGGAACTGTAAAGCTTGCTTCTGCTTCGGAAACCTTAACAGCATCTTCGACGCCAGAAAGCTTACCAAGTTCTGCTTCTACTACTACACCGTGGTCGTGAGCATATTCAACAACCTTCTTTGTTACTTCGATATTTTCTTCGAATGGGTGCTTAGAACCGTCTATCATTACGGATGTAAAGCCATCATCTACACACTTCTTGCAGATATCAAAGTCTGCGCCGTGATCTAAGTGAAGACAGATATCAAGACCTGTTTCATCGATTGCAGCCTGAACGAGGTGTACAAGATAAATTGGGCTTGCATACTTTCTTGCACCTGCAGAAACCTGAAGGATAAGTGGAGCCTTTTCTTCCTGAGCTCCAGCTACAATACCCTGGATGATTTCCATATTGTTAACATTGAATGCACCGATAGCATAATCGCTGTTGAGTGCCTTTTCGAACATAGCTTTTGTTGTAACAAGTGCCATGGCTTTCTCCTTTACTTTTTATTTATTAAAACGTCTATTATTTGATCAATTGTCATACCGGAATTAACTTCAAATGTACCCGGCTTTAATTTTCCATCATCTTTTCTAACAACTACTCTTGCAACGAAGGCCTTATAGTCTTCAATGATTCCGTTGTTTTGGAGATTTTGGCCAACCTTTGTCCAGTTTGCCCCGTTAGGAACAACAAGTGAGAAATTCTTAATCGTTGGAGTTTCTGGTGTTTCCGGTGTAGGATCAACAGGAGTTGGATCTACTGGAGCTGGATCTACAGGATTTTCGCTAGGCTTTTCTGTATCTGGTTCGTCTGGTCTTTCAGGCTCAACTTCAGCATCCTTAACATCGTCAACATCGTTTGGAGTTAAATCAATACCAGAGAATTCAACATCAATGTTTTTTACAGGCTCCTTTGCAACGTAGCTTGAATAATCCATTACAACATTGACTCTCCAGAAAATAATAATACCTGCGGCAGCAACAATAAGAAGTGCCACAAGTACATCGTTATAATCATATATAAAATCTTTAATCTTTTTCATAGGCCCCTCACTATTACTCAGTTATGTATATTATAACATTAGCGCTTTTGTTGTGCAATTGACCCCTTCACACCAAAACCAACCTTACGATAATAAATTACTACTATAATCGTGCAAACCATCCAGCCCATTGGATAAGCCAAAGAAACAGGAAGTAAAACGCCTGGCCAGATATGGGAAACAGTAAATAAGTAGAGCTGTCTTAAGAATACATAGCATGTAAGGTTTACAATCATTGGAACTGTACCGTTTCCAGAACCGCGAAGGCCTGAAATCATTACGAAGTTTACACAACCAACAAGCATAAACGGTGTAATTAAATGCAAGAAATATTCACCATAGTGAATGATTTCTGGTGTCTGATTGAAGAAATAGGATACAGGTCTGGCAAAGATCATTACAATTGATGCAATAACGGCAGAAACGCCAAGAGCAATTACCATACCGGTATACATACCCTTCTTTGCTCTCTTTTCATTTCCAGCACCAAGATTTTGTCCTACAAATGTAGATACAGACATACCCATGGACTGCTGTGGAAGCATTACAATCTGATCGACCTTGTTATATACTGTCCAGCCGCCCATTACATGAGTTCCAAATACATTTACGTACCCCTGAACGAAGATGTTTGAAAAACCTGTAATGCACTGCTGAAGCGCTGTAGGAACAGCAATACCAACAATCTGTTTTGAAATTCTAAAATCGTACTTCATATCGCCAAGACTAAGCTTAATGTCGGTATCAGTTGTGCACATAACGTATACGCATAAAATAGCAGACACACCCTGCGCAACAATTGTGGCATAAGCAACCCCTCTTACACCGAGGTTGAGCTTTAATACGAAGAGCAAGTCTAAAACGATATTGATAAGGCAAGAAATTACAAGGAAAATGAATGGTCTTGTAGAATCGCCTATAGCTCTTAAAATAGCAGATGTCATGTTATAAATAATCTGGAAGCTCATAAACGCAAAGATTATGTGAAGGTAAGCTTCTTGTTCTTCGAAAACACCTGCAGGAGACTTCATAAATCTAAGCATAGTTGGAACAAAGAGATATCCAAATACGGATAATATTACGCAAAAGCCTAAAGTCATAAATGCTGTAGTGTGAACAGTTCTCTTTACACTAGCAGAATCTCTTGCACCAAAATACTGAGAAACAACAATACCAGCACCTGTGGCAAATCCCATAAATCCAAATATAAACATATTCATAATTGGAGCTACGGTTCCTACAGCGGAGAATGCATTATCGCTTACGTAGTTTCCAACAACCCATGTATCAACCATGTTATAAAATTGCTGGAACAAATTGCCCAAAATTAAAGGTATAGCAAAATTCACAATGTGCTTTGCTATACTTCCTTCTGTCATATTTACTTGTCGCTTTTTACCAATTGACATTTTTTCCCACTAAAGATATGCTTATCCTATGACGAGTAAGGAAAGGCCTTAATGCGTCATTTTTTTGTTTTTGCGATACTTCTCTACGCTTCTTTTCATGATATAAAAACCATGGAAGTACCCGATATCTGTTTTCTCTTAATAATGTGTTGTGTACCAAAGCTTAGCCTAAGCAATGCTCTGGGTTTTGTAGGGATATTTGTTTTTTATTTTGTATTGATAATAGTATGCGGCATCCTTAAATTAGGAGCGCCTATTGGAATGGCAGATGCAAAGATTTTTGCCGCACTAAGCTTTAGTGTCGGCCCTGCGTGCAGCCTTTGGGCATTTTGCATCTCGTCCATTATTTCTGGCATTTATGCAGTATACCTACTGTTTTTTAAAAAGATTTCTAAAAAAGATTGCTTCCCATATGTTCCGTTTATTACGGCAGCATGGTCAGCATACCTCCTGCAATTATTATTGCAAGGTAGATAAGGACAACAACAATTGCTACTGCATCAGCTTTTCTAAACTTCATTGCGTTCATTCTTGTTCTGCCATCGCCACCATGGTAGCATCTTGCTTCCATTGCCATTGCAAGATCTGCAGCAATTCTAAATGCAGAAACAAAAAGTGGAACAAGAAGTGGAATCAACGCCTTTGCCTTTTCTTTAAGATTTCCGTTTTCAAAATCAGCACCTCTTGCTGTCTGAGCCTTCATAATCTTGTCTGTTTCATCCATAAGAGTTGGAATAAAGCGGAGCGCAATGGTCATCATCATTGCGATTTCATGTGAAGGAACTCCTATTTTGGAAAGAGGAGCCATAAGTCTTTCAAGACCATCGGTTAATGCTATAGGCTTTGTTGTAAGTGTAAGAAGAGATGATCCAAAGATAAGGAGCACCAATCTTATAGCCATAAATGCAGCTCTATATATGCCTTCTTTTGTAATCTTTATTTTCCAGATTGTAAGAATTGCAGTGCCTGGCGTAAAGAAAAGATTCACAGCCATTGTAAGAACAATAAGCAGCATAACAGCCTTAAGACCTCTAGCCATAAAGGAAAATGGGACTTTAGAAATCTTAATCAGTATTGCCAAGAACAGCGCCGCAACAACGAACATGCTGAAGGATTTAACAGCAAATAAAGACACCAAAAAGACAAGAGTAGATAAAATCTTTACTCTTGGGTCTAATCTGTGAATTGCAGATTCTCCTGGATAATATTGTCCTAATGTTATATCTCTAATTGCCATATTTATTTACAAGAAGCTTAACCAAATCATCATAGGTTAAGACCTTATCGTTAAAAGTAACACCCATAGCCTCTAAGCGTCTTACAAAATCAGAACCCATTGGAAGGCCAAGGCCCATTTCCACAAGTTCTTTTTCATGAGCAAATACTTGCTTTGGGGTGCCGTCCATAACAAGCTTACCGTTGTCCATAACAAGAACATGGTCTGCTAAATTTGCTACGTCGTCCATATTATGAGAAACAAGAATAATACTAAGATTTCTTTCTTTTCTTATTCTCTGCACCATGTCTAAAATATCATCGTGGCCTTTTGGGTCGAGGCCTGCAGTTGGTTCGTCTAAAATGAGAACCTCTGGCATCATTGCAAGAACGCCTGCAATTGCAACCCTTCTCTTTTCACCGCCGGAAAGACCAAACGGAGAATATTCACCCTTTTCTTCTACAGGAAAACCAACAAGTTTAAGAGCGTTTGTAGCTCTTTCTAAGCATTTAGCCTCAGTTAAGCCCTGATTCTTTGGGCCAAAGCATACGTCCTTAATAACTGTTTCTTCGAAAAGCTGATATTCAGGGTACTGGAACACTATGCCTATCTTTTTTCTGTCGGCAACAACTTCGCCACTTGAAGGCTTTAAAAGGCTTGCTAAAGTCTGAACAAGAGTGGTTTTACCAGAGCCTGTGTGACCAATAATAGCGCAGAATTCGCCTTCTTTTACAACAAAAGATACCCCCTCCAAAGCAACAGTTTGGAAAGGCATTCCTGGTGAATATATGTGTGTTAAGTTTTTTACTTCAATTTGCATAAATAATCTGCCAGTACTTCTTCTGTGTAAATATCGTTTGGAATATCAATTCCGTTCTTTCTTAAATCGTTTGCAAGTTTTGCTGCGAATGGAGGTGTAAGACTTATTTCAGCAAGTTTATCTGCCGTTTCACCTGTAAATAAATCCTTAGGTGCGGCATCTGCATAAATCTGTCCCTTATTAACAACAATAATTCTGTCTGTCTGAGCAGCTTCTTCCATAAAGTGAGTAATAAGGATAACTGTCTTACCTTCGCGGTGAAGGTCGTTGATTATATCCATAATCTCTTTTCTTCCGGATGGGTCGAGCATGGCTGTAGGTTCGTCGAAAACAATGCAGTCTGTGCCCATTGCCAAAGTACCCGCAATTGCGACCCTCTGCTTTTGGCCACCGGAAAGAAGATGCGGTCCCTTCTTTCTGAACTCATACATAGACACTCTTTTTAAAGAATCGTCTACTCTGCGTCTGATTTCAGTAGGTTCAACACCTAAGTTTTCTGGGCCGAAAGCCACGTCATCTTCTACGATTGAAGATACAAGCTGGTTGTCTGGGTTTTGGAATACCATACCCACTTTGGATCTAATTTCAAGTGGGTCGTCGGTTTTGGTATTAATGCCGTCTACGTAAACATCTCCGTCTGTTGGAAGAAGAAGTGCATTAAGGTGCTTTGCCAATGTAGACTTGCCGGAACCATTAGGACCAACAATGGCAACAAAAGAACCTCTCTCAATTTCCAAAGAGATTCCCCTTAAGACTTCTTTTTTTACAACCTGACCATCTTCTTCATCCGAATCGTATGAAAAGAATATATTTTCAATTTTAATTATTGGATTGCATAGCATAACAATTTATTGTAAATAAAGGCAAAAAAAATGTCAACACTATTGGGTTATGATATACTTATATTATGTTTAGTATTTTGTGCGCAGCAGATAGACGAGATTTATCGCCTTTGCTGTTTGGAAAAATTAAAGAAGATTTGGATTTAGGCAAGCAGGTTGTTTTGGTAGTACCAGCTCAGTCCTCTTTATCATTGGAAAAAGAAGCTTTAAAGGTGCTTGGCACAGAAGGCTTTTTTAACCTGCACATAATTAGAGGCCAAAAGCTGGCTGAAACCATTCAATCCGAAACACGCCGCCTGGATAAAACGCCTATAAACACCATAGGAAGAAGCATGCTTTTAAGAAGCATTGCAGCTAAAAACAAGGACAAATTGGGGTCTTTTAAAGATATAGCCGAAGATCCAGAATTTTTAAGCCTTGCTGGCGATTTTATAGTTCAGCTTAAGCAAAATGCTGAAAACGAGTCCACCATCGACAAACTTATAGATTCAGCAAAGAGCCCTATCTTAAAGGGAAAGCTTTCGGATATGAAGATACTTTTATCCGAGTACGAACTTTTAATGCAGGGCAAATTGACTGATTCCGAAGATTTGGTACTTCACACAGCCGCTATGGCTAAAGACAGCAAGTTCGTAAAGAATTCTGCGATTTACTACTACGGCTTTTACTCTTTTACATCTAGAGAATTAGAACTTTTGGATTCTTTAGAAAAAGCATCCTTAGGTCTTAACATTGCTCTCTTACTTGGCAGCGAAGAACACTTCCAAATTACCAAGAAGACTTTGGCCAAACTTCAAAAAAAGATGCCAAATGCGCAGATTATATCCGCACAGCCAAAGGAAGCTCCTCTTTGCGCTCTTCCTACTGAAAAAGTAAATATCGTTTGCTGCGCCGGACCATACAGCCAGGCTCTTACCATTGCAGCAGACATCAAGAAAAACATTAGAGAAAAGAATTTATCATACAGCGATATTGCCGTTCTTACCGGTGCAAATACAGAAATAACAAGTAGCTTAAAACGAGTATTTAAAGAGGCCGGCATTCCTGTATTTATCGATGAAAAACGCACTGTTCTTCACAGCGGAGGCATAGAAGCAGTAACATCTGCATTAAACCTTGCCATAAATAACTACAAGGCCAAGGATGCAATAAGATTCTTAAAGAGCGGCGTTTTGGGCTTTGCTCAAAATGATATTGAACTTTTCGAAAACTATGTAAAGCTTTATCACATCAAGCAAGACAAATTTGCTAAAGATTTTAAGTACGGAGAAAAATCTTACGGCGAAGCATCTTTTGCAATGCTTAACAATATGAGAAAAGCCTTCTACAAAAGCACTTCCCTTTTCGTAGATGCTTTTAACAAAGCTGAAACTGTTAAGGATAAATCACTGGCATTGTACAATTACTTTGCTGGTTCTATTAACTTGCCTCAGATATTATCAAATCAAGCTAAGGCCCAGGAAGAAGCAGGCCTTGTAGATGCTGCAGAAGAAACAAAGCAGGTATGGGGCAGCCTTTGTAGCCTTTTAGATCAGATGACAGAATTGCTTGGAAGTGAACTCATCTCCGGCAAAGATTATGCTGAAATGCTAAACAATTCCCTCTCCGACATTAAAGTCGGCGTGCTTCCACAAGCTGAAGGAAAAGTTGCAATCGGCAGCATTTCAAGATCTCAAATAGAAGAAGTAAAAATTCTCTACATAGCAGGCGTAAACGATAATGTAATTCCAAGTGCCAACGACCCAAACGGCATACTTACACAAGCCGAAATTGCAGGCATTGAAGAACTTGGAATCAATCTCTCAAAGAATGCAGATTTCCTCTGCGAAGAAGAAAATTACTGCATATATAAAGCCCTGTCAGCGGCAACAGAAAAGCTCTGGCTTGGATACTGCACGTCTGACGCAAACGGGTCGGACATGAAGCCTAGCAGTTTAATATCAGACTTTAAAAAGCTGTATCCATCTATTGAAATCCAAAACGACATTCTAAATAACAATGATGATTTGGCCTTTATTGAAGGCAAAACTATGACTCTTCAAAAGTTGTCTGAAGAGATTCGTAGCAGCATGGAAAATGCTCAGCTTTCTCCAATTTGGAAGGACTCATACAACATCCTAAAGGATGATGCACTCACCTTAAAAGAAGGCCTTAGATTCTCAAACAAAAAGAAAGCTTTGGGCATAGAACTGGCTAGAGATCTTTTCACAAAATCTGAAAATACCTATTCGCTTAGCCCTTCTCGAATGGACAATTTTGCATCCTGCCCGTTTAAGCATTTCATTTCATATGGATTAAGACCAAGCGAAGAAGACGAGTTTGGAGTAAATGCCGGAACAATTGGTGATATGCACCACGAAGCCCTTTTAAGACTTTGCAACATTCTAAGCCAGAAGTCTATTGAAGAAGGCTTTGCCATTACCGATGAACGCTCTTTATGGATGACTGTAAGCGATGAAGAAATCGAACAAATCCTTACCGAAATTCTAAACGATATTCAAAAGTCCATAGACGACGGCGTTATGATTTCCAGCAAGGAAAATGAATATGCCGCAAGGCGCACTATAAAAACTTGCCTCAAATTTGCAAAGCACATGGTTGAGCAAGTAAGACATAGTGTAATAGATGAAATGTTCTTTGAAGCCGATTTTAGACGAGGAAGAAACTTCCCTGCCATAGAAATTGACACAAGTGCTGGAAAGGTTTTTGTTGAAGGCCGAATAGATAGAGTTGATGTTTGCCCAAAGGGCGACGGAAAATACATCAGAGTTATCGACTACAAATCGGGTCAGACAGAATTTAAGAAGGCCCTTGTGGAAAAAGGTCTGCAGCTTCAACTTATGATTTATCTTGAAAGTGCAATGAATAAATACCCTGATGCAAATGATGGCGGCGTTTATTACTTCCACATTAAAGATAATTCTGTAGGAGCTACAATAGAAGACTTTCCAAAGGATGAAATTGCCGAAGAGGTTTTAGATAAAATAAACAAAGTCTACAAACTTGACGGAATGGATGTCGACCCAGAATTTAAGGCCCAATTTAGTTCAAATTTAACGGATTTGTGTACATCTCTAACCGAAGGTTATATCAATGCAACACCTAAAAAGATTAAATCAAGCTTTGATTCTTGTTTATACTGCACATACAGCAGTATTTGTCATAAGGACATAATGTAATGTATAATCTCCATATATTTCTATGGAGATTTTATTATGGCAGAAAAATCATTTAAAAGAGATTTAACCGAGGGTAGCGTAGCTTTAGGTTTATTAACCTTTGCCCTACCCCTTTTTGCATCTAACGCACTTCAAGTAGTCTACAACGTAGTAGACATTGCAGTAGTTGGCCATGTACTTGGTAAAGTTGGTATGTCAGGGGTTGCAATTGGCGGCGACATAATGCACTTTATCATGGCTTTGGCTATGGGATTTTGCAGTGCAGCACAAATCATCATTGCACAAAACATTGGCGCAAAAAGAATGGACGATGTAAAGAAAATCATCGGTACAATCTTTACCTTCCTTTTCTTCCTTTCAATCGGACTCTCTGTATTATGCTATTTACTTAGATATCAGCTTCTTGCATTGCTTTCAACTCCAGAGGAATCTTTTGTGGAAGCATACCAGTACAGTGTAACCAGCATTTTAGGTATAGTCTTTGTTTACGGTTATAACGCAGTATCTGCCATTTTAAGAGGTATGGGCGATTCTAAGAGACCATTTACCTTTGTTGCAATTGCGGCTATTACAAACGCCATTTTAGATGTTATATTCGTAGTTGTAATGGATCTGCGCGGTTTCGGTGCAGCATTAGCAACAGTAATGGGTCAGGGAATCAGCTTTATCATTTCAATCATTTACCTGTACAAGAAAAAAGAATCTCTTGGATTCGACTTTAAACCACAGAGCTTTAAAATTTCACTTGAACATCTTAAAGTGCTTTTATCTTTAGGCATTCCTATGACAATTCAGTACGCTGCAATTAATTTCTCAAGAATAGTAGTTGCACGTTGGATAAATAGCTTCGGTGTTACAGCATCCGCTGTTTCTGCAGTATTTAATAAGGTTACCCAAATTGTATCTCTATTTGCAAACGCAGTATTTACTTCCGGCGGAGCTATGATAGGACAAAACATAGGGGCAGAAAAGTACAAGAGAGTTACTCAAATTCTCATAACCAGCATAGCATTTATGCTTGTTACAAACGGCATATTAGCATTAGCTATTAACATCTTCCCTAGCCAGATATTCTCCATATTCACATCCGATGCAAGCGTAATTATTGCATCGCAAATAATTGTTCTTCCGCTCACACTATTTACTTTGAGCGGCATTCTAAGAACTCCGGGATTATGTTTAATAATGGGCTCTGGAAATGCAAAGCTTAATCTTGTAATTGCCTTATTAGACGGTATCGTATGCAGAATTGGTTTTGCATATATGTTTACTTTTATACTAAACTATGGTCATTACGGATGTTTCCTCAGCGAGGGACTCTCTAGTTTCGTACCACCTATAGTAGGTATTGTTTATTATGTATCTGGCAAGTGGAAAACAAACAAATATTTATTAAAACGTCAACTAAACCACGCGAAATAAAATTACAATATGCGGTTGTACAATTACAAACTGTTAGATTTGCTCCTTTTTATGCGATATTATTCTCATAGAAAGGAGCTATTTATTATGCTCAAAAATTTAAAAAACGTTAGAAAAAATCGCAATATGACACAAACAGAACTCGGGGAAAAAGTTAATGTTTCTCAGCAAGTCATATCAGATTATGAACGTTTAAGATCTAATCCAAGAATGCCTATTAGATTACAATTAGCAGAGGTTTTAAATTCAACGATTGAAGAATTAACTGAAGATCCAGAAAAACCAAAACACTCATATACATTAGAAGAATTAAATGAATCAGGACTAATGGTTATGGAAGAATTTGATTCTTTAAGTTCAGCTCAAAAATCAGTGGTAATAGATAAGATACTTAAGCAGTATCCTAATAAGAAGAGAAAGAAAGCAAAATGATTTCCTACGAACTTATATCTGAAACTGCAGAAGTAGAAGAAGAACAAGTCAATTCATACGGCATTATATGCAAAAAAGCCGGAAAAGTGTTATTGGAGATTCACGATATATCAGAAAATAAAGCTCTAATAGAAGGCTTAATAAAAGACTGTAATGAATTAGATTTGTCTCCTGAACACTTACAAGATGTAGTAGAAGATATTATCATACAAATTTAATCACTAGACCCTAAAGCATAAAACGGAGTAAAAAAACGCAGCTCATACCGAGCTGCGTTTTATCATACTTTTTTGTTAAATATCAATTATTAGAAAACGAATCCGCAAATTGCAAAGATTACAGCAGAAATTGCTACTTCAATAAATCCGTAGTACATCTGTGTTCTTCCGTGTTCGTAGTTGTCGCAACCACAAGCCGCAGATGCTAAAACTGTGCAGTCTGAGCAAATGCTGATATGGCTTCCGAATACGCCTGCAGAAAGAACTGCTGCTACGCAAAGTGGCATATTAAGACCCATAATCTGAGCCATAGGAATTACGATAGGAAGAGCAATTGCATACATACCCCAGTTTGTTCCAGAGATAAATTCTGTTAAGGACAGAACGATAAATACCATTACAGGAACAAGTGTACCAGGAATATACTTAACAGCTGTTTCAATAACATACTGTGTGAATCCAATCTGGTCGTTAACATCCTTAAATACAAATGCAAGGAGCATAAGCATTAAAGGCATAATCATTGTGGAAAGGCCCTTGATAAATACATTGGAGAATTCATGTGCATCCATAGATCCTTCAAGAAGATAGAACACAAACATGAAGGCAACAGTAACTATAGTACCATAAGCCATTTCAGAACCAAGTGCAAGAGTTGCAACCATAAGAACGATCATAGGAAGAGCAAAGTCTCTAATCTTTCCGTTTTCAAGATGTGGGCTATTGCTTTCAAGTTCGTTAAGTTCAGAACCAGCTGGTGCTAAAGGACCACCATTTGCAGCTCTTTCTTCAGCCTTCTTTAAAGGTCCGATAAGTGGGAACATACCGAAGATTAAGAGAAGACAAACAAGAAGTGCAACCCAAGTATAGAAGTTAAATCCAATT
>JAKSSI010000159.1 GCA_024403175.1 Clostridia bacterium | reverse complement strand
GCGTTTGTGTCTTTCGTGTAGCTTTTTTTGGTCGCCGTCCTCTTCTGCTAAGTTGCGTTCTCTAAAATCGTTGTCTCCTTCTGGTGCAGAAAAATCCATTTCATAGACAAGAGAATTTACATAAAGCCCTGTACCACCACAAACAATTGGAAGCTTGTTGTGATAATAGATTTGCTCTATGTACCACTTTGCGTGAATCATGTAATTATATACAGAGAATGATTCACGTGGGTCGAAACAATCCACCATGTAATGAGGAATCTCGGCCATTTCTTCTTTTGTAGGCTTTGCAGAACCGATGTCCATAAAAGTATAGAGCTGCATTGAATCTGCAGAAACACCTTCTGCATCTAAATCTCTTGCAAGTCTTACAGAATATTCAGCTTATCCGCTGGCTGTTGGGCCAACAATGAATACTGTTCTTATCATTTACGTTTAAACATTCTTTCTACTTCGTAGCTAGAGAATTTTAAGAAAGTTGGTCTGCCGTGTGGGCAAGAAAATGGATTTTCGCATTTATCCATTTCTCTAAATAAAGCAAATACCTCAGTATCGGCAAGTTTATCGTGAGCCTTTACTGCAGACTTGCAAGATCTTGAGATAATTGAATCTCTTCTTGCCTGAACGTTGTTCTTGTTTTCAGCGGCTGCATTGAAAAATTCGTTTAAGAAGTTTTCTGCTTCTGACAATTCCATGTATGCAGGAACTGCTTTAGCTATAAATGATGCAGGTCCAAACTCTTCAATCTCAAAGCCAATAGATTTAAGCATTCCAAGGCATTCAGATTCTTCTATCTTTTGTGAAATGCTAAGATCTATTACTATTGGTGTAAGTAAAGGCTGAGAAGCATTTTCTTGCTTATTAAAACCAGCTAAAAGCTTTTCGTACATTACACGCTCGTGTGCAGCGTGCTGATCTATAAAGTAAATATTATCTTCATCTTTACAGATAAGATATGTGTTAAAGGCCTGGCCTACATAAGTAAGTCCGGAGAAAGTAAACTTGGAAGTCTTATTGTATTCAAATACTTCTTCTTGTACTTCTGTTTCAGCTACGACTTCTGTTCTAAGTTCCTTAAAGATATCCTTTGGTTCTTCGGCTTTAGTTACAGGTTCTATAGCTCTTAAAGATTCAAAGATATCCTCTTCTGTTTCATCTATCATTTTTGAAACAGGAGTTGCAGCCTTTATAGTAACTGGAGAAGGCGGAATTGTTACATTATCTTTTGGTTTTGCCTGATTAAAGTCTACTACAGGTCTAGGAATAGGAAGATCTGTTGGAGTCTTTAAAGTAACAGGCTTTGCAGCTGGAGTTACAGGCTTTTTAACTTCGGCCTTAATATTTAAAGCTTCGGGATTTAAAAGAGCCTTTCTAACAGACTTTACTATAAACTCTGTTAATTCATCCTCTTTATAGAATCTAATCTCCGTCTTATGCGGATGAATGTTTACATCTAAGCTCGTAGGATCCACTTCCAAGAACAGGAATGCAATTGGATAATGGTTTTCAAATAATTTATCGTGATAAGCTGTGGCTAAAGCAGATTCTAAAAGCCTGCTTTTAATGAGCCTTCCATTTACAAAGAAAGTCTCCCACTTCTTATTGTTCTTGCTGCTTGTTGGAGATGAAACATATCCAGTTATTTTCATCGACCCATTATCAAATGCCACAGGCACAAGATGTCTAGAAATTTCCGGACCGTAAACAATTTGAATAGCATTTAGAAGATCTCCTCGGCCATTGGTTGAGAAAAGAATAGTCCCATTAGAAACAAGTCTAAAAGCTACCTTAGGATAAGCAATAGCAGCCTTAGAAACAAAATCTATTATCAAAGAACCTTCTACATTGTCAGCCTTAAGGAATTTCTTTCTTGCAGGAATATTAAAAAATAAGTCTTCTACAACTATAGTTGTTCCCTGCTCGCATGCCGCATCTTCTATATATTCTTTGCCATCTGGATCTACCTGAATGGAAGAACCAACAAAGGAAGCTTCTGTTTTAGAAATAAGCTTTACTTTTGCAACAGATGCAACAGATGCTAAAGCTTCACCTCTAAATCCAAGAGTTTCAATTGCGTTTAAATCTTGTTCAGTTGCTATTTTGCTTGTAGCATAACGCTTAAAAGCAAGTGGCAGCTGTATTCTTTCAATACCGCAGCCATTATCTGTAACTCTTATATAATCTTTGCCGCCAGCTTTACTCTCTACTACAACAGATGTAGCGCCTGCGTCTATGGAGTTTTCAACCAATTCTTTTACGACAGAAAGTGGTCTTTCAACTACTTCGCCTGCTGCAATTTTATCTGCTATTTCTTTTGAAAGAGCTCTAATTATTCTATCAGCCACGATTGCCCTCCAACTCTTTGAGTTTATCGTTTGCCATATCAAGAACTGAATTTGGTACGCCTGCAAGTTTTGCTACATGGATACCATAAGATCTTGATGCAGAGCCTTCAACAATTTTATGTAAGAATACGATATTTCCGTTTTGTTCGGAAACATCTACATTAAGGTTCTTAACACCTCTTCTTGTTTCTGCAAGAGAAGTAAGTTCATGATAATGGGTTGCAAATAAAGTTCTTACCTGACGCTTTTCGTCTGTAAGGAAATCAACAACAGCCCAAGCAATAGACAGTCCGTCGTAAGTAGATGTACCACGGCCAATTTCATCTAAGATAACCAAAGACTTTTCTGTTGCTGTGTTAAGAATATATGCAAGTTCAGACATTTCAACATAGAAAGTAGACTGACCCATTGCAATATTATCGGATGCACCAATACGAGTGTAAATGCGGTCGCAAATGCCGATAGTGGCAGACTTTGCAGGAACAAAGCAGCCAGCCTGAGCCATAAGCACAAGCAATGCAAGCTGACGCATGTATGTAGACTTACCGGCCATATTAGGACCAGTAATTAAAAGCATAGATGCGTTGCTTCTATCAATGTATAAATCATTGCTGATAAACATTCCGTCTGGAACAGCAGTTTCGATTACAGGATGTCTACCGCTCTTAATATCAATAATATCGCCGTCTGTAATTTCAGGCTTAACATATCCAAGCTTTGTAGATACTTCAGCAAAAGAACAAATAACATCAACACAGGAAATTGCAATAGAAGTCAGCTGAATTGTTTCCGTTTTTTCCTGAATGCGCTGACGGAGCTCTGTAAAGAGTCTGTACTCTAAATCGTTAGTCTTAGCCTGAGCGTTAAGTACAATGTTTTCCCATTCCTTAAGTTCAGGTGTAATAAATCTTTCACCGTTAACAAGAGTCTGCTTTCTAATATAGTCTGCCGGAGCCTGATCTACCTGGGACTTAGAAATTTCGATGTAATAGCCAAATACTTTGTTATATCCTACCTTAAGATT
>JAKSSI010000158.1 GCA_024403175.1 Clostridia bacterium | reverse complement strand
GTTTTGTTTTACGAAAAAATTTTTTTTTTTTTTTTTTTTACTTCTTAAGCTTTGGCTCGATTCGGTTTACGATAAGATCTTCAACTGCAGCTGTCATTGTTTCCTGGTTCCACTTCTTAGCGTCGCCTGGGTCTGCTCTGAGCATGCAAACTGGGAATCCGTTATCTTCAAGGTGCTTAACCATTTCGTAGTAGAAGTCACCGTTGTTCATGCAGTTTTCAGATGTAAGAAGTACTACACCGTCTACCTGGTTATGAATAGCTTCCTTGAGGAACCATTCTGTGTTGAATGGTGGTGTGTGGAGGAAGTCTGTAATCATAGAGAATCTTGTACCAAGTGCTGCGAGTGGGTCGGATTCATAGTTATTTCTTGCATAAGCATCTGCAGCAAGTCCAAGATACATAGACCAAATGAATGCTGCGCCGTACTTTTCTTCGAAGTAGTTGTAGAATGCAAGGTTGAACCAGAGTCCTCTGCCGATCCACATGAGTCTTACCTTTTCATTTGGAACTGCAGGATTGTTGTTGTCTACTCTTGCCTTAACTTCTTCGTAGAGGCCCTTAGCGTGTTCAGCAGCCCACTTTGTACCTCTCTGCCACTGTGCCTGCATTACAGCGTTTACAGTATCGGAGATTACAGCTGGAGCTGGCTTTGTTTCTGCAATGAGGTCTCTAGTCTTCTTGTACCAGTAGTCCTGTTCATTTACATAGTCCATTACCTCACGGAGCTTGTTCATATCGAAAGTCTTGCCTGTCTTCTGTTCAAGGAACTTAATAAGGTCAAGAAGTTCTCTCTTGTTAAATTCTCTTCTTTCTGGTGTAGAAAGGAGATCCCAGTGTTCGCCAGCCTTATCGAACCACTTATCGAAGTAAACTGGTTCATAGTATCTGTGCATAGAATACTGTTCAGCATTAGGGAAAGCTTCAGCCATAAGGTTTTCAATCTTACCCATTACAGAACATTCGGACTGGGATACGATAATTGTTGGGTTTGGAAGTCCGCCCCATGGGCCTTCTTCTGGATGAGGGTCGAGAGCACAAGCAAATGCTGTAGAGCAGTAAGAGCAAATATCATCTCTGTAACCTGCATCCTTAATATATCCATAGTATGTAGGACCAAGCTGCTTAGCGCCGCAGATAGCTGTCCACCACTGATATACTACGAATGGGATATCCATAGCACGGAAAATTTCCATTGGAGCATCAGCACAGAGGAATGCGAAATCTTCGCCAGCTTCTACTCTTGGCTTTAATGTCATAAACCATTCTTTCTGGTGAGCACTTGCAGTCTTTGCTGAATTCAGACGCTTAATAGATCTGGTTTCATAGTTCTTCTTTTCTTCTGCCATGTCCTTACTCTCCTCTCTTCATTGTAGCCATAGAAGCAAGCTTAGCCTTTGTATCTTCTACATTTTCAAGAGGCCACTGCTGCATATCGATTGTAACGTCCTTGATTCCCTTTGGAACAAGAGATACGTCTCTTAATGTCTTAAGATCCCAAACATAAGCTTCATCATTCTTGTTCATCCATGTAAGAAGTGCGTTAGCCTGTGTTTCTTCGAGCTTTCTGTCAACCCAGTATGCTCTATTCTTTACGCTGCCCTTTTCGGAGCATGGCATTCTGTGCATAACTCTTTCAACAAGAGCGGAGATTGCTGTGTATGCATCCTTTGTAACGTTGTGTTCGTACATTCTGTCGCCCATATCGGAATCTTCACCAACAATGTTAAGACCCTGAGCTTCTGCAATTTCGTAAAGTTCTGTTGTTTCCTGACGGGAACCGATCATATAGATTCTATTTCCTTCAGCGATTGGCCAAGACTTAGCTTCATCAGTAACTTCCTTAATAAGCTTTGTAGCTTCAGCCTTTTCCATGAACATAGAACCACCGATTACTACGAGAGCTTCGGAACCGAGAACTCTGCAGTTATCTGCCTTTCTGAGTTCAGCGAAAGCATTGAGTGCATTTCTATATTCGTTGCATACGTCGATAGCTGCCCAAATCTGTTCGTCTGTAATCTTGTTTCCAGACCATGCTTCAAGCTGATCCTTGAAGTATCCAAGTTCTCTTTCATTTCTTTCTTGAGCCTTGTATACCTTATCAACCATTTCCATGTCGATGTACTTTGGTTCTGGAAGAATCATATCTGGTTCGAGAACCTTTAAAGCTCTAACATAGTTGAAAATCTTAAGATACATATCCTGGCTGCTGGAGAATGCAATGTAGTTTACAAGACCCTTGTATTCTTCAATAAGATTCTGCCACATACCCTTCCAAATAGGACCGAAAGAGTATTCAAGATACTTTTCAGCTGCAGGACGTGGACCATAGAATCCTGTAAGTGGGAATGGCAGCATGCCTGCTGCAATAATCATTTCTTCAGGTACATCTGCACCTGCAGTAAGAACAACTTTCTTTCCTTCTTCGTGCCACTTAGTCAAAACAGCTTTCTTGTCGTCATAAACAGCCTTAAGAGCAGAAAACGCCTTACCTTCGAGCGCTTCTTTACGAATTGCCATTAGCTCCTCCTTATATAATTCATACAATACTTAGTAACGTTTTTATAGAAACATTCAAGAAGAATTTGAGAAGATATGTGCCCTTGGCAATCTCCGCAATATCCAGAATGTTAAAAGTCTTAATAATGCCAATTACTAACCAAATAATTAGAACGGCTTCGATTATTCCAAACAGTAAACCACCGAATCTGTTAAGTGTTCCTACTACAGGAAGCTTATCAAACAGAGGGTTTAATAGTAAATTGATTATGTTAAGTACTATTAAAAGCGCAATTTCAATAGCTACAAACACTGCAGCGTGCACAATTTTAGCAGAAGCTGTAACAATGATGCCCTTAATGATTGAAAGCGCCTGATCCTTTACATTTGATGCATTAAAGTTAAGATCAGGAATCTTTACATTCTTAAAAATGTCTTTTGCATTTACACCATACTCTTCAAGTAGGTTTGAAACATTTTCAGGAAGAACTTCCTTCAGCCTCTCTGTTATTGTAACATTTTCTTCTTCACTGGCTTTATCTTTCTTGCCAATGAGTTCTTTCATTTCATTGCTCTTAAGCAACAGTTCTAAGTCTTCGAGGTTTAAATCATCAAGCTTACTTGTAATGTTATTTTCAACCCAAGGCTGCAGGCTTTTAGAAACCATAGGCTCTACAATTGGAGTAAGAACAAATGCCCCAACAATAGAAGCTACAAGAATAACAACCGGGATAATACACTTAAAAAGCCCCTTTCGACACTTAAAAAAAGCAAAGGCTAATATTACAATTAAAATTATTAAATCTGGAAACCAATGTGATTGAATAAATGAGTCCATTTTTTACCTCTTCGACCCATCTATTATAGCACAA
>JAKSSI010000157.1 GCA_024403175.1 Clostridia bacterium | reverse complement strand
TGCTGTAGATGCGTTTACAAAATCAATGGCCAAGGAATTAGGCCCAAGTGGTATTAGAGTAAATGCTGTATCTCCGGGAGTAATACTTACCGATATGTGCAGCGGCTATTCTGAAGATGAACTTGCCGATTTGGCAAATCAGTCTGCGCTTGGCAGAAATGGTCAGCCTGAAGATGTTGCTGGTGTGGTTGCTTTCCTTGCATCACCAAAGGCATCATTTATTACGGGTCAGATTATTGGTGTAAACGGCGGAATTCAAATATAGGATAATGAGAAGATATAAGAATATGTTAAAAAAGATGGCGGCTCTATTGCTTGCTATTTCTATGCTGTGCGCGCTTACTGGCTGCACTACATGGAATAACTTCAAGGCTGCCTTTATAGATCCACCTGTTCCGGTGGAACCAGATAAACCAGTTATTAAGATTGGTGTACTAGAACCTTTTACTGGAGCCGATGCGGCAGCTGCTGCCGACGAAGTTTTGGGTATTGAAATTGCCCACGAACTTTATGGACAGATTAACGGCGTTGATATAGAACTTGTTTACGCCGACAATCAGTCTAACATCGAGTTCTGTGGCGATGCTGCGCAGTCTTTAATCGATGCAGGCGTTTCTGTTATTTTAGGAAGCTATAAATCCGTGCTTACTTTAGCATCTTCAGATGTTATAAAAGAAGCGAAGATTCCTGCAATTACAATTACAAATACAAATCCTATCATTACGCAAACAAATCCTTACTACTTTAGAGTTACATACATAGATTCTTTTGAAGGAGATGTTGCGGCAGATTTTGTTTATAGCCAGCTTCAAACAAAGAATACTGTTGTTTTTATGAAAGAGGGCTTTGACTATGCCAACGTACTTGCTGAAGAATACATTTCAGAATTCGAAGCAATTACTGGCGAAAGCGATTTTATAACTGTAGTATCTTATGCTCCAGATACAGTAGATTTCACTCCGTACTTTGAACGTCTTGGCAGACTTAATCCAGATGTAATCTTCTATCCAAGTACACAGTCTGTTGCACAGCCTATTATTCAGGCTGCAAAGGATGCTGGATATAACTACAAGTGGATTGGTACAAAGAACTGGGACGGTCTTGAAATGGAAGACATCTATTACACATTAGACTACGACCCAAATCTTCCAACTACAGAACGTGCATTTAGATTTAAGAAAGCCTATGCAGAAATAAAGGGTGCTGATGCAACACCTTCCGATGCAACAGCGTTAGGCTTTGATGCATACATCTTAGCACTCAGCGGTCTTTGGAAAGCTGAAGATATTACAAGCGGCGACAGTATTTGCGATGCTATGTCTGTCCTTGAAGATATTGAATGTGCTACAGGTTATTTAACAATGTCAACATCTGGCGACCCTATAAAAGAGGTTGTCGTTGAACACTATATTGATGGTACGAGAACGGTCGTTTATACGGTAACCCCGTCTAAAGAAGGCCGAGAATAAGAAGGAGAATAAAAAATGAAAGAAAAGATTCAGGAAGTACTTGAACAGATTAGACCATTTCTCCAAAGAGATGGCGGAGACGTAGAATTTGTTGACTACACAGCTGATAAGGTTGTACTTGTAAGACTTCAGGGACATTGCGCAGGTTGCCCACATTCCCAGGCTACAGTAAAGAACGGAATCGAAGGAATTCTTCGTGAACAGCTTGGCGATGCTATCGCTGCAGTAGAAGCTGTAAACCAGTTCTAATCAATCCCAGTCTATTATGCCCAATGCAATTAAGCTTTGGGCATAGTTTATTTAGTCATGAGATCAAAACATAGAAAAAAAGTTAGGGTAAACTTGAAAAAGTTTATTCCTTTTGTACTGCTCATTGTTGTTTTGTGTGCTGCTATAACTTATGTGGTGCCAAAACTACTTTTGCCTGTAGAAATATCTACAGAAAGAACAGATACTCCGGAAGGTGAAAAGAATCCATCAGGTAAGGATGAAAAAGACCCTCAGCCTGAACCAGCGCCAGAACCTGTTTACGAAAAAATCTCCATTAGATGTATAGGGGATATTATGGCTCATACAGATCAGCTTAAGGCTGCTCTAAAGGCTGATGGAAGTTATGATTTTTCGGAATCATTTGAATATGTCTCTCAATATTTACAAGAAGCTGATTTAGCTCTTGCTAATGTTGAAACAACATTCTCTGGCGATGGATCTTATACAGGCTATCCTGGATTTGATTCGCCAGATGCTTTAGCTAAGAATATTGCAGACATGGGCATAGATGTGGCGCTATTTGCAAATAACCACATGCTTGACTCTAAGCTTGCTGGAGCAAAGCGCACAGTAGAGGTTTTAAACGATACTGGTATGACTGTTGTTGGCGCAAGAACCGACACAAGTAAGAACCGCTCGGCCATTGTAGAAGTGAAGGGCGTTAAATTCGGAATAGTTGCCTATACCTATGAAACTCCTTTGGTAGATGGAAAGCGTACGCTTAACGGCTCAACAAGTTCTGGTATGGACGGTGCCGCAGATTATATAAACACTTTCAGATACTATAATCTTGAAAAAGATAAAGAAAGCATTAAGAAGCAGATTCAGTGGTGTAAGGACGAAGGCGCAGCTATAGTTATCTGCTATATGCACTGGGGTAATGAGTATCAGGCAGCGCCTGCTACACAAGATGTGAACCTTGCGACATACCTGGCAGAGAATGGTGCTGATATCATCTTTGCTTCTCATCCGCATGTAGTTCAGAAAGCTGAAGTATTAAAGATTGGAACTTTTAGCGAAGTTAAGGCAAGCGATGGTTCTATAAACATCGAATCCACAGAAAAAGACGTTCCTGTTTTCTACTCAATGGGTAACTTTGTTTCAAATCAGCGAACAGAATCCTTAAAAAGCACTTATGGTGCTGATAAAGCAAGAAAGTCCGAAGAAGGAATAATTGCTTGTGTAGATCTTACGGTTTGCGTAGACGATGGAAGCTTTACATTGGATGAAGTAAGTTACATTCCTCTTTGGGTCGACAGATCTGGAAGTAAGGCTCCATATAGTTATAGAGTAGTTCCACTTGTAGGAAATTATACCGAAAATGCCTTTTTAAAGGCCTCCGGACACGTAGAAAGGGCAAAAAAAGCCTTCGATGAGTTAAAGAGTATCGTTAACTTAGTAACAAAACTTTAAAATACGAAAGATTTGATATAAAATAAATTGTATTTTTATGATTAGAATAAAAGGAGAGTAACATGAGTTCAGGAAAGCATCTGAGGGGAATTCATGTAGACCACGCGAAGAATACAGCAGGAGTACCTATTATTCCTATGACTCTTCCAGAAAAGGTTTACATCCCTATGTCTATGCACATAGGTGCCCCATGCCAGCCTGTGGTTGCTGTTGGCGACC
>JAKSSI010000156.1 GCA_024403175.1 Clostridia bacterium | reverse complement strand
GTACATGTAGCAAGAATACTTGCTGATTAGTATCAGTAAAAAGCTAAATCCCAAGCTTACGGCTTGGGATTTTTTTATTGCACTAATATTCGTTATTCTCTTTCAGCAACTGCTTTACGTAAGCAAATGCTGCATCTTCGCCGCTTTCTGCCATAATTGTAAGCACTTTTTCAAGCAGTGCGCCTGTATCTACGTGCATGTGGCGGTTTGCTTTGCCTCTTACGAAATAGTCCAAAGGATCTTTGCAAGTGTAGGCTTCTTTGTTATATGTGCGGCAGGCTGCATAGCGGTCGGCAACCATTTCTGCTACGTACTTTAAAGGCATCTTAACAGGTGTTCTTTCTCCACGAGTTTTTGTGGAGTAGTCGACCCAATATTCGAAGTGATGCTTGTTTCTTCCTTGGTGATGAAGCCATGCGGAAGAGTAGCCTATATCGCGTCTTTCATCGTTATTGGGAGAATATTTGCCGTTAAAATACTTGATGCTTACAAGAAACTCTGCAGGGGAGAGTTTACTCAAATCATGAGTAATACCTTGCCAGTAGAGGCCCATTTTAAAGCACGCCTGTCTTACGTAGCGCTTATGCTCCATTATTGTGCAAAAGTGTTTATATGCGTTGCCCATTTTATGCTCTTAATCTGTCTAGTTCGGCCTGAACAAGAGCCTGCGCCTGTTCTGCTAATTCCTGAGTCTTTTCTGTTCCGTCAATTTCGATTGGCTTTAAGATACTAATCTTAATGTCGGCTTTTGCAAGATGCTTTTTTTCTTCCATCATCTTGTAAGAACCATCAATTGCTACAGGAACTACTGGCACCTTTGCCTTAACGGCAGCCTTGAAGGCTCCGGATTTAAATTCGCCCATATCTGG
Organism: Clostridia bacterium; assembly: GCA_024403175.1. The sequence continues at coordinate 2,514 of JAKSSI010000156.1, read as the reverse complement.
GCCCTGTGAACGAGTTCCTTCAGGGAAGATTGCAACAGAGAATCCGTGCTCAAGATATTCTGTAGCATCTTTAATGCTCTGAAGTCCGGCACGAACATTTCCTCTGTCCATAAAAATACAGTGAATAATAGTCATCCACATATGAACTATAGGAAGCTTTTCTGTTTCCTTTTTTGCAATGATTACAGGAATTCTATCGAAGGCATAAAGCACAAACATTGCGTCGAAATTGCCCTGGTGGTTTGCTACGAAAAGTGCAGGGCCGTCAGGCAGATTTTCTTTTCCGATAATGGTGTGCTTAGCACCTGCCAGGCATACCATAGGGTAAATTATGTAACGAATAATACCGTTGCAAATTCTAGGGAGTGGGGCAAACTTGTCCTTTCCTTCAACTAATCTTGTAATGATTCCAATTGGAATAGCTACAATAAGTATTACTAAAAAAAGTAATAGGAAAATAATTGTTCTAATCATATTTCAATTCCACCATAAAATGTGATAAAATACTTAGATATTTCTTTTAGAAACTTAGTTAAATATACTTCTATTATACCAAAGAGGATTAAATATGAAAGACAAGATTATTAATATTGCTGTAATTGCACACGTAGACGCAGGTAAATCTACTCTTGTAGATGCTTTCCTTGCACAGTCTGGCGTTTTCAGAGAAAACGAAGCAATGGCAGATTGCGTAATGGACTCCGATGACATTGAAAGAGAAAGAGGCATTACAATTTACTCTAAGAACTGTTCTGTTATGCATGGTGATTACAAGATTAACATCGTAGATACTCCGGGTCACGCAGATTTCAGCTCCGAAGTAGAAAGAATTATCAAGACAGTAGACACTGTAATTCTTCTTGTAGACAGCTCTGAAGGCCCAATGCCACAGACAAGATTCGTTCTTTCTAAGGCACTTGAACAGAACTTAAACCCAATTCTTCTTATCAACAAGATTGATAAAAAGGATGCAAGAATAGACGAAGTAGTAGACGAAGTTTACGAACTCTTTATGGATCTTGAAGCAAACGACAAGCAGCTCGACTTCCCAATTCTTTACGGAATTGCAAGACAGGGTATCGTGGTTAGAGATCCTGCAGGAATTGCTGGTCTTTCCCTTGATGGTGCAGACGGAAGCAAGATTAAGAAGAGCGCAGCAGGTCTTGGCGGACTCGATATTACACCACTTTTCGAAACAATTATCGAACAGTGCGGTGCATATCCAGATCAGGACGACGAACCACTTCAGATGCAGGTTTCCACACTCGGCTATGACGAATATGTAGGCAGACTTGCGATTGGCAGAATCGACAAGGGTGTTGTAAAAACTGGTCAGCAGGTTGCTGTTGCTAAGCCAGATGGCTCTTACGTTGTTAAGAAGATTAACCAGTGCTACATTTATCGTGGCATGAAGAGAATCGCTGTAGATGAAGTTCACTCAGGCGACATCTGCGTACTTTCTGGTATTGCAGACGTTACTATCGGCGATACTATCTGCACAGAAGATCATATTGTTGCTCTTCCTGCAATTGAAATTGAAGAACCAACACTTTCCATGAACTTCCTTGTAAACAAGAGCCCATTTGCAGGCAAAGAAGGTAAGTTCGTAACATCTAGACACATTAGAGAAAGACTCGATAAGGAACTCGAAACAAATGTTGGTCTTCTTGTTGAAGAAACAGATTCTACAGATAACTTTAAGGTTTCTGGCCGTGGCGAACTCCACCTCTCCATCCTCATCGAAAACATGAGACGAGAAGGTTATGAACTTGCTGTATCTAAGCCAGAAGTAATCTTTAAGAAGGGCGATAAGGGTCAGAAGCAAGAACCAATCGAAGAACTTGTAATTGAAGTTCCAGATGAATATTCTGGCACTATCATTTCCGACCTCAACCTCCGTAAGGGTACTATGATTGCAATGGATGGCAAGAACGGCAGATCCAAGCTTACATATACAGCTCCAACAAGAGGTCTTATGGGTTATCGTTCCCAGTTCATCAATGAAACAAGAGGCGAAGGCATTATGGTTCGTCGTTTCCTTGGTTATGAAGACTATAAGGGTGAAATTGGTCAGCGTGCTGCAGGTGCTATCATTGCACAGGAAGAAGGCACAACAACACCATACGCACTTAACAATATTCAGGAACGTGCTCAGATGTTTGTAGCTCCTGGCGTACACGTTTATGAAGGTATGATTGTTGGTCAGAACTCCAGAAACGAAGATATGATTGTAAACCCATGCAAGGCAAAGCATGTATCCAACATGCGTGCTGCAGGTTCAGATGAAAAGGTACTCCTTACACCTCCAAGAATTTTCTCTCTTGAAGAAGCTCTTGAATGGATTAACGACGACGAACTCGTAGAAATTACTCCAGTAGACATCAGACTTAGAAAGAAGATTCTTGGCGAACTCGAAAGACGTAGAAGCGGAAGAAGTTATAACCAGTAAACCGGTAAAACCTAATGAAAGTAGAAATATTTCTAAGAATTGTATTAATTTAATACTTAATAATT
>JAKSSI010000155.1 GCA_024403175.1 Clostridia bacterium | reverse complement strand
AGTGTTGGGATTACTGCCTTGTTAGCAGCCATCTTTCTCTTGATAGTCGGGTATCTTGGATCCCATGCTGGCTTTGTGAATGTGAGGAGGCATGGCATCTTAACGCCGATAATAGCAGCGCCATCTTCCATTTCCTTCTTAACCTTCATCATGTCGCCATCAAGTTCGCATTCGAGTCCGTATGTAACCTGTGGAAGACCAAGGTGTTCAGCGATTTCTGGACCAACCTGAGCTGTGTCTCCGTCGATAGCCTGCTTACCGCAGAAAATAACGTCGAACTTTCCTTCGATTTCTTCAATCTTCTTGATAGCTGTAGCGATGATCTTTGATGTAGCAAGTGTATCGGATCCGCCGAATTCTCTGCCGGATACGAGGTATGCCTTATCAGCTGCTACTGCGAGGGATTCCTTAAGAACTGCCTTAGCCTGTTCTGGACCCATTGCAACTACTACGAGCTTAGCATCAGGATTCTTGTCCTTTACACGTGCTGCAGCTTCGAGTGCATATCCATCAAATGGATTAAGAATGCTTGGTACGCCGTCACGAATTAATGTGTTAGTAACAGGATCGATCTTTACTGCTGTAGTATCAGGTACCTGTTTTACGCAAACGAGCATATTCATGATATGTTCCTCCTATAAAAATATATATTTTTTAGTGATCCGAGCACATTAAAATACTCGGACTTATTCCAATACAAGCTAGATTATAACATAAGATTTGCTGGCGTGCCAGTCAAAGTTTTAACAATAACTATTAGTACACTAAAAATATGCATAATAACTAAATCTGTGCACTATTTTGACTCTATTTGTGTCTTTTTTTCCGTCTTTATAATATAATGTAACGTGATTATTTATAATTCGAGGATAATAATGAAAAGCATCTCACTTTATAAAAAACTCGCCCTCTTTCCGGCGTTGATTATATACTTAGAGCTCGTGCTCCATATCTTTATGGGTATGAGCCTTAAATACCTACCAATTTACTTTTTCTTTTCAATCGCCTATGGTGCTTTACTCACCGCTTTAACAGGCCTTTTTGGAAATAAAAAATACACGCTTGTCACTAAAATTATCGTCTTCATCGTTTCATTTATATACGGTGCGGAATATTTCGCAAAAACAATTCTTCAGTCCTTCTACCCAGTTTCAGTTCTTGGCACAGCAGCAAATAACAAGCTCGATCAATTCATTTGGGTCATTCTAGGAACATTGGTTAAGAAGTTCTATATGATAATTCTTTTCCTTATTCCTTTTATTCTCTGCATGCTCTTCCTTAAGAAGAAAACAAGAAAAACAAAGGAAGGCGGCCGCGCAGATAGAAAGCGCCTTAAGAGTTCTGCAGTTATCATTCTTTCTTTGGCCCTTGCAATCATTTGCTTTATCATCGGCCTTTTAACACTGCTCTTCCCATCGAAAAACGACATTACTCCAAGAATGCTCTACAACTCTGATACTTATTTCGACGATCAGGTAGAACAGCTTGGACTTATGAATATGCTTCGCCTTGATATCAAGCATATGATTATTCCTGCAAAAGGATTAGAAAACGGCGACCCAGAACTTCCAGACATTGAAGAGCCTGAACCAGAACCTGAAATCGTTTACAACGTAATGAACTTCGATTTCGAGGCTATGCAAGAAGCTGCTAAGACAAAGGACGAGCAGTGGCTTTCTAAGTACTTTGCTGCTAATAGTTACACAGCTCAGAACCAATACACAGGCAGCATGAAAGATTACAACGTAATCGTAATGTGTCTTGAAGGTTTCTCAGGCTATGCAATTAGCGAAGAATACACACCAACACTTTACAAGCTTACTCACGAAGGTTTTGTGTTTAATAATTTCTACACTGCCCTTCACTATACAAGTACATCAAACGGCGAATGTCAGGTGCTTTTAAGCCTTTATCCAAAGGCAGGAAACCCAATCACAATGCAGCGCACAGGTGAACTTAAGACAAACAATTACTTCTCCTTAGCGCCACAGCTTGCAAGACTTGGTTATACAAATATCGGTTTCCACAACAACCAATACAATCTTTACGGACGCCAGGCTTCTCACGAAAACCTCGGCTACGATTGGTACGGCGGACACATGCTTAAGAAATCTGCATTCTTCCTTGAACTTCTTCCAAACAGAAAAGAAGGAAGCACAAATCCAAAGGATTACCGTTGGCCGCAAAAAGACTCATATATGATTGCAAACACAACCCCAATATACGAAAACCTTGAAACACCATTCAATGTTTACTATATGACAATTTCCGGACACATTCCTGCTCAAACTTATGGATGGAACTATCCAACACTTGAGTTCAAGGAATCACTAAAGGACGCTCCATATAGCGAAGGAACTAAAGCTTACATTGCTACTTGCATGGATGTAGATAAAGCTGTTGCTACTCTTATCGAAAACTTAAGAGCTGCAGGCAAATTAGATAATACCCTTCTTGTTGCAGTGCCAGACCACATTCCTTATGGATGCGTAGATGTTCTTGAAGAACTCTCTGGCAAGAAGTTCGGTACATCCGAAGCTCTTACAGCAATCAACGAAAAAGAAATTAACTTCGATGTATATAAATCTTCTCTCATCATGTGGAACAGCAAGATGGCAGAAGCTCCATTAAATGAAGACGGTACTGAAGGCGAAAAGCCAGAACCAGTTATCATAGATAAGGTTTGTTGTCAGGTTGACGTACTTCCAACTATTTCAAATCTTCTTGGTCTTGAATACGATTCAAGAATGCTTGCCGGTAGCGATATTCTTTCCGACAGCGAAGGCCTTGTAGTATTCAGTTCTAGAAGCTGGAAGTCAGACCGCGGATTCTACAATAGATTCACTCAGAAGTTCACCCCTGCCGAAGGAGTTGTAATGACTGAAGAAGAACAGACAGCTTATGTTGATCAGATGAAAACTATTGTTGCAAATAAGTTAGATATGACAAGCAAAGTCGTAGAAAGCAATTTTTATAATTTTGCTATTCAATATTTAAAGGCACCAGAAGAAACAGGAGCTAATGATTAATGAGCATTTATGAATTTTTCTCCCTCATGGGAGGCGTCGGTCTATTCCTTTACGGAATGAGCATCATGTCGTCAGGACTTAAAAATGCCGCAGGCGACAACATGCGAGAAATACTAGAAAAAGCCACAGTAAACCGCGGTGTGGCTGTAATAGTTGGTATTCTTGTCACCTTGCTGATTCAAAGTTCTTCAGCGACAGACATGATGGTAATCAGCTTTGTAAACTCAGGTCTTATGACACTGGCTCAGGCCATTGGCGTAATCATGGGTGCAAACATTGGTACTACTATTACCGCTCAGATTACAGCATTTAATCTTGGTGCTTATGCTCCCATCATTCTCTTCATCGGCGCACTGATGTTCCTCTTCATAAAGAAGAACACAGTTA
>JAKSSI010000154.1 GCA_024403175.1 Clostridia bacterium | reverse complement strand
TTATTTTTTTGTTTTCACTTATTAGACGGCTGTTCATTCAAAAACCTCACAGTTTTTTGAATTTATTATACAAAAAAAATAGCAGTTTCTTGCTATTTTCCGAGGCGATTCATCCCCGCCTTAGTTCAAAACATTCGTAATGAACTTGAAGGCGGGGAATTCTCGCGATTATTTAGTTAAAATTTCAACAAGTGTTCCGGAAAGTAAGAAGAGAGCTATAAGGTTTGGAATTGCCATAAGACCGTTGAATGTGTCGGCAATACCCCAAAGCAGACCAAGGTCTACTGTAGCACCTAAAATTGCAACCATAGAATAAAGCACAAGGAAAGGCTTAACTATCTTGTTTCCGAACACGAATTCAGCAAATCTTGAACCATATAAGCCCCAGCCAAGAATGGTGCTGAAAGCAAAGCAGCAAAGAGCAACAGCTGTAAATACTGAAACCCAACCGCCATAAGTTGAAGTAAATCCGCTGATTGTAAGTTCTGCACCTGCCGCGATTCCGTAATTAACGGAAGCGTTGCCGCAAAGAATTACAAGGGCTGTAAGTGTGCAAATTACAATAGTATCTACGAATACTTCGAAAATGCCGAATAATCCCTGATGAACAGGATCATCTGTATCTGCACAAGCATGTGCTATAGAACCTGTACCAAGACCTGCTTCGTTGGAGAAGATACCTCTTGATACACCTCTTTTTAAGCTCATAAACATGCTTCCAACTGCACCACCTGTAATAGCCATAGGGTTGAATGCACCTTCAATAATTGAAGCAAATACACCAGGAACATGCTTGAAATTAATTACAACAACACCTAGTGCAAGAACTATGTATAAAAGGGCCATAAAAGGCACTAAACGCTCTGTTACCTTGCCGATACGCTTAACTCCGCCCAAAAGTACTATTGCAACAAGAATTGCAATGAAAACGCCTATTATTGCGTTAATCACTCCATAGCTATTTGCAGAACCAACACCGAAATTAGAAAGTGCTGAATCAATAGCTGTTACTATAGTATTTACCTGAGTTGCATTTCCTGTACCAAATACTGTGAGCACACCAAATACTGCATAAAGTGTGGCAAGCCAAGCCCACTTGCTGCCGAGTCCGTTTCTTATGTAATACATAGGACCGCCAACGTGTTCCTTGTTTGCATTTGTTTCCCTAAAATGAACTGCAAGAGTTACTTCTGCAAACTTTGTGCACATTCCAAGGAATGCAGAGCACCACATCCAAAATACAGCACCAGGGCCACCAAGAGCAACGGCTCCTGCTACACCTGCAATATTTCCAGTACCTACTGTTCCAGCCAGCGCTGTACAAACAGCCTGGAATGGGCTCATGGTACCTTCCTTTGCCTTTGATTTATCGAAAAGCTTTCCTATAGTACTCTTTAAGGCCTGCTTAAACTGTCTAACCTGTATAAAACCCGTTCTAACACTGAGCAAAATTCCTACGCCGACTATGCAAATCATAGCAGGAACGCCCCAAATAAAATTGTTAACAGCGGTGTTGATTGTTTCAATAATATTTAGCATAAATGTGTCCTTTTGTGTGTCCTGATAAAACAAATTACCAAAAATGTTTTCGGCTGACGAATTATACACTAAAAAATAATTAAAAAAACCGAAATAATTACGGTTTTTCGAATATATGCACACAAAAACCCTTGCACATAAATGCAAGGGTTTATCTGGCGCTACTGGCCGGGATCGAACCGGCGGCCTGCGGGTTACGAATCCGCTACTCTACCGACTGAGCCACAGTAGCACACATTTTCAAGTTCTTCTGCTGTACTTACATAGTAAGTTGCAGGAGAATATTTGTTAACATCTTCAATTGTATTGCAAAAAGACCAAGTTACAAAACAGCTGTCTGTGCCTGCATTGTTTCCGCAGGCAATGTCATACTTGCTGTCACCTATCATAAGAGCATCTTTTGCATCAACACCAAGTTCCTTTAAGCATAGAAGAGCTGGGTCGGGAAGAGGCTTATGAACACTGGTACTTTCGTCGCTAATAATAGACATAAAGCAATTTTTAATGCCATAAAGATTTAATCCTTCAAACAAGGAAGGCTTCTTTCTTGAAGTAACAATTCCAAGCTTAAAGCCTTCTTTATATAGCTTTTTGATTAAGTCTACCATACCAGGAAAATCAGGATACGCACCAAGGGAATGTTCCTTTTGGTAGCTTGTATAAGAAGCAGTCATTTTTTCGATTGATTGAGCATCTTGCGGCAAACCGTATACCTTTGCCATAAATTCCATACCTTCTTTTAAAGGAATACCAAAGGTTTTTATGCAAAGCTCCATTGGTATATCATGTCCAATAAACTCGTGGGCCATATGCTGCCAAGAGCTCATGATAACTTTATTGGAATCTACAACTGTTCCATCATAATCAAATAGTATTGCTTTATACTTCACTGCTTTCCTTCTTTTTCTTCTTTTCTGAAGCTTCAGGATCTTCTTTTAAATAGTCGCTATTAAATAAATGAATAAGGCCTGTATCATTAAGTTTCTTAACAACAATGAAAGTGAATGGCATGATAATGATACCAAGACCTCCAAAGATTGTAGCACCCATATACATGGAAAAGAGCATCAGCACAGGGTGAAGACCAATTGATTTACCGACAATCTTAGGCTCTAACACGTTTCTTACAGCAGTAATTATTATGTACATTACGGCAAGACCTGCAGCCATAGTCCAATGGCGATAGATAAGTTCAATAATTACCCATGGAATAACGATACCGCCTGTTCCAAGAGCAGGAATAATATCGAAACATGCAATGATAAAGGCATAAATGATTGAGTTCTTAACGCCTAAAACTGTAAGTCCAATGCAAAGCTCTATGAAAGTAATAAACATAATTAAGCCATAAGACTTAATTATTTGAATTACTGATTCCCCTACATATCTTACAGAATCATTAATAATGTTCTTTCCTCTATCGTGGAACTGACCCATAATAAAATGAGAAATATTGGGCCAATCCAGTGTAAGGAATACTGTAGCAACGATGCTAAATAATGTTGCGATAAGAGTCTTTGGAACTTTTAAAGCAAAGCTCTGAGCAAATCCAAGCAAGCGCTGAGAAAGTGCACTTACAACATCGTACAAACCAGTTAAGATTCTTGTACCAATAGTTGTAAGATATGCTTCGTACTCTTCGTTTAAATTTGGAATAGCTTCTCTTGCCCATTCAAGCACACTAGAAAGTGCAGGCTGAATATTAGCAACATATAGCCTTGGTATATCTGCAATCCACTTTATTGCAGCAGAAATAAGTCCAAAGATTACACCTACAAACAATGCCGCAAGTATGATATAGAACAGTGCTAAAACTATTCCAACGGCACCCTTTCTTGGAATGCGCAACTTGCTTGATAAAAAGTTTATAGGTCGTCTTAAA
>JAKSSI010000153.1 GCA_024403175.1 Clostridia bacterium | reverse complement strand
AACAATGATTACAAATTTAGAATTTAATCTATCAGCGTATTTAAGCTGAGCCTTAAGGCCTCTTTCGTTTAAATCGTACTGAGCAGTTAAACCTTCTTTTCTTAGGTTATCTGCAAGTACAAGTGCTGTAGACATTCCTGCATCACCAAGACCTGCAATAAATACATCGCAAGCAGCAGGTTTAGGAATTTCTACGCCCATAGCTTCTAAGATGAGAAGTAGTCTTTCAACACCAAGACCAAAACCAACGCCAGGTGTTGCAGGGCCATCAAGCTGTTCGATAAGATAATCGTATCTACCACCACCGCAAACTGTTGCTTGAGAACCAAGCTTATCGGATACAAATTCGAAAGCAGTCTTTGTGTAGTAGTCAAGACCTCTTACGATTGATGGATCCTGTTCGAATGGGATTTCAAGTGCAATAAGAGCATTGCTTAAATCAAGGAAAGCTTTTGCACATTCATCGCAAAGATAATCAACCATAACTGGGGCCCCCTGAACAAGTTCCTTGCATACAGGGCTCTTGCAGTCAAGCATACGCATTGGGTTTCTTTCGAATCTTCCTTGGCATGTTTCGCAGAACTTATCAAGATTTGGTCTTAAGAAATCCTGAAGAATTGTTCTGTATCTTGCTCTGCACTTAGGGCAGCCGATGGAATTGATCTTAAGCTTTACATCATCAATACCAAGGTCTGTAAGGAATGTATATGCAAGAGAAATTACTTCTGCATCTGCAAGCATTGAGCTTGAACCAAAGATTTCTACACCGAACTGGTGGAACTGTCTTTGTCTACCCTTCTGCATCTTTTCGTATCTGAAGCATGGAGTAAAGTAGAAATACTTTGCAGGAAGCTGTTCTGCATAAAGCTTGTTTTCAATGAAGGATCTAACAACACCTGCAGTTCCTTCTGGCTTAAGAGTAAGGCTTCTGTCGGAAATAGTGAATGTGTACATTTCCTTTTGAACTACGTCTGTTGTGTCGCCTATACCACGCTGAAACAATTCTGTATGTTCAAATATTGGTGTTCTAAATTCGTTGAATCCGAATTTCTTGCAAGTATTTTTGAATTTGTTTTCAACAAACTGCCACTTGTATGATTCAGAAGGCAGTATGTCTTTAGTACCCTTTGGAATGCTAATCATCTATTCCGATTTCCTTTCTGTTTATCATTTCATCGATGCGTTCGATGTAAATTTCATAGTTAGAAACGTTTGGAATACGCTCTATTCTGTTTTCTTCAGCGTAGTACATTTTAGAAATGCCACCGGCACCAAGGGCAATTATGGATTGATCTTCTTCCATAATGCGCACGTTGTATACGCTTGCTTTATCATCAAGGCAGTAGCCTACGTTTTCGAAGTTTCCTGCCATGTGTTTTTGTCTGTATAAGTAGTATGGCTGATAAGCTGCATTGCTGAGTAACACCGAACCGGCTTCAAGCATATTCTTTACAGTATCTGCTTGTTTGAAAGCATAGTCTTTATCTTCGTCTATAGCTCTTGATGCACGCTTTACAGCCAAAGTATGGACTGTAATATTTTCAGGCTTTAAAGAAATAATCTGATTAAGAGTGTTTTCAAAATCTTCTTTTGTTTCTTCAGGAAGGCCTGTTATGAGGTCCATATTTATGTAGTAGTTGCCACAGTCTCTTGCAAGCTTAAAGGCATCTACTATTTGACTTGGTGTATGGTTTCGACCAATAAGTTTTAGTGTTTCCTCTTTCATCGTTTGAGGATTAATACTGATACGGTCTGCGCCATATTTATTTAAAGACTTAAGTTTGTTTTCGTTGATAGTATCTGGTCTGCCACATTCAACGGTAAATTCCATAAGTCTGTCATTTACAAAGTTTTCGTTTACAAGGCTTAAAAGTTTTTCAAAGTCCGAATCATCTAAAGCAGTTGGAGTGCCGCCGCCAATATAGATGGATTCAACATACTTTCCTTTTCTTTCGAAAATATCTTTTACAGCACGAATTTCTTTTTCAAGAGCCACCATGTATTTGGCAGCACCATCTTTTGTAATCTTGTTGCTTGTAAAAGAACAGTACCAGCATCTTGTTGGGCAGAATGGAATTCCTACGTAAAGACCTATTGCATTCTTAGACCTGTCGTAAGCCATTTTTTGCTGCTGTAGATATGTTTTGTTCAGCAAATCAAGCTTTGTATCAGAAAGGTAATATTCTTTCTTCATAACCTGATTTGCGTGATCTACGCCGCCGACCTTTGCAAGTTGATTATAAAGCTTTAAAGGTTTAACGCCTGTTAATATGCCCCACGCAAGTTCTTTGCCAAGCGCTTTTGAAAGCAAGTCGTAGCAATTTCTTTTTTGATCGTTTTTGGATAATCCATTTGCTTCGATTATCATTTCAAACTGATCAGCAGGAACAAACATCTTTGCAAGTTCTGAAACCTCGTAAGCCGCTTTTTCATCAGATGCAAATACTTTATACAAAAGGATTATACCTCTTTTCAAAACCTATAGTTGTCTGGTCGTTATGGCCTGGAAGAACAACTGTATCGTCAGGAAGTGTAAATAGCTTATTCTTGATAGAATCAATAATCTGCTCAGAGTTTCCTGTTGGGAAGTCTGTTCTGCCTACAGAGCAACGGAAAAGTGTATCTCCTGAGAAAAGTACGCCATTGCAAAGAATGCACATACTTCCACTAGAATGCCCCGGAGTTTCGATGAACTTGAAAGTAAGATTTCCTACTTTAAGTTCGTCGCCGTCTACTACATTTACATCTGCAACTATTCCGCCTGGACGCATTGAAAGCTTTCTGTCGTAAAGCATCTTAGCTTCTTTCTTTGCTGCTAAAAGCTTTGCGTTTGGAAAAGCATTCATGTAGAACTTATAACCCATTGTATGGTCGAAATGGCCGTGTGTAAGGATTATGTATTCAAGCTCTAAACCAAGCTTATTAGTGTCATCTACGATAGCCTGTTCATCGGCTGTAACGTCTATTAAAACTGCCTTCTTTGTTTCTTCATCCCAAACAAGGTAGTCGTTATTTTCAATCATACCGATTACGTAAGTTTTAATTTGCATAGTAGCTCCTAGTGTGCTGTTCTGTATACGTCGATAACGTCTTTAATCTGACGAATTCTTGCGATAACCTTTTCGATATCACCAGTATTGCTGATAGCGAAAGTAAGGTTCATAATTGCATTTCCTACATTGTCTGTCTTTGCGTGAACACTGGTAATTGAAATGTCCATATCTTCGCAAACCTTAGAGCAATCTGAGAACAGACCCTTTCTATCGTCAGCGATGATAGTAATTTCTGCTTCGAAGTGCATATTACCTTCGGAGAGTTCCCATTCAACAGGAATGATTCTTCCGGCCTGTTCATCTGGAACTGCAAGCATATTCACACAGTCTTTTCTATGAACTGAAACTCCCCTTCCTCTTGTTATAAATCCCACAATTTCA
>JAKSSI010000152.1 GCA_024403175.1 Clostridia bacterium | reverse complement strand
CTGTGAAATTGCATTTTAAGCTCATACCTAACTGGTCACAGACAGCCTGTGCAATTTCAAATTCTTTTGGAAATTTTATCTTCATATAATCGTTGATATTGAGCTGGATTTCTTCCCCCTTCAATCCACGAAGCACCATAAATCGGACATGATTCATCAAACGATGGTATGCAATGGATTGCGTTCTAAGCTTGATTCCCATGACTTCTTCCACGTAATTCACACATTCTTTAACCCCTTGTGCAATTTCCATGGCCTGGGATACTTTGTCACTTACAATCGCGCTATGTACATGCAGTGCAATATATCCAACTTCGTCTTCAATAATATCACAATCTAAGCGTTTTTTCACAAGTGGAACGCTTGTTAATGCCACCTGATATTCTTCTGCAAACAGCATTCGAATATCATCTTTCAACGGATTACTGAAGACCTCATGGTTTCTCATTCTTTTTACTGCATACTCGATATGGTCTGCCATGGGAAAGAGTACATTCTTATCAACATTTCCAAACTTGGTTTCTGCTGATCGAAGAATCTCATTGGCAATCTCCAGACACTCTGGCGAAACAGTTCTGGCAAGTTCTCTGGCATTGCCTCGCGCTGTCGTTTCTTCCAAAGTGAAGATGGATATCTCGGAAGGTAGCTCGATTCGCTCGGCCACTTTCCTTCCAAAACCAATTCCCTTCCCCATAACCAATAATTCTATGGAATCATCTTCTGTTATTGCGATAATCGTATTATGATTTAACACTTTACCGATTCTATACAGCCTACTAACCTTTCCTATTCGTAGATATCAACTACAAATACAGTTTCTCCCTTTTCAATCTCGCCAGTCTTAGCAAGACGAATCTTCTGATTCTCAGATAATTCTGTGCAGAGGATTGGAGACATAAGAGAAGGTGCATTTTCATTAAGGAATGCAAGGTCAAGTTTCATAAGTGGCTCACCTTTCTTCACATGTGCCCCAGCTTCTGTAAGGATTTCAAAACCTTTTCCTTCCAGTTTTACTGTGTCTACACCTACGTGAAGAAGAATGCTGATTCCGTTATCCATTGCAAATCCAATTGCATGTTTTGTACCAAATACGAAGAGGACTGTTCCGTCTTCTGGTGCCACAACGATCTCATCTGTTGGTAACACTGCAACGCCATCTCCCATCATTCTTCCTGCAAATGCTTCATCAGGAACGTCTGAGAGGTCTGATGCGATACCTTTCATTGGGCTTCCGATTTCAATTGACTGAACAACTTTCTTCTCTACTGTTTCTTTTACTTCTTCTGCTTCCTCTACTACAGCTTCACCTGTGTATTCTTCGTTCGGAGCAACTTCTAAGTAATCCTCTAAGTTTGATTTAATAACAGTTACACGAGGTCCGTAAATAACCTGTACACCATTTCCTTTATGAACAACACCTGATGCACCAGTTGCTTTCAGCATTGCATCATTTACAAGTTCTGACTTGTGAACTGTACAACGTAATCTTGTAGCACAGCAGTCAACGTCTGAGATGTTTTTCTTACCGCCAAGGCCGTTGCAGATCATTACAGAGAGTTCATCAACTGCACCTGCTTCTCCAGCTTCTTTTCTTGCGTTCACATCTGCTCTTGTATAAAGTTTTACTTCTCCATCTCCGTCTTCACGTCCTGGAGTTTTGAGGTCCATCTTTCTAATGATAAAGCTGAACAGTAAGTAATATACTACGAAGTAACCAATACCAACAATAACAATCCAGATCCAGTTTGTCTTAGCATTGCCCTGTAAGATACCGAACAGGAACATATCGATAAATCCACCAGAGAATGTCATACCTACACCAACGCCGAACATGTGCATGAGCATGTAAGCTGTTCCGGCAAGTACACAATGAATTCCGTAAAGGAGTGGTGCTACGAATAAGAATGTAAACTCCAATGGCTCTGTGATACCAGTAAGCATAGATGTTAATGCAGCAGATAATAAGAGACCACCTACGAGTTTTCTCTTCTCAGGTTTTGCACAATGATACATTGCAAGTGCTGCTCCTGGAAGACCGAAGATCATGAGTGGGAATTTACCTGACATGAATCTAGTTGCTGATACTGCAAATTTTGTTGTTGAAGGATCTGCAAGCTGAGCAAAGAAGATGTTCTGAGCACCTTCGATTGTCTGTCCTGCAACTACCATGCTTCCGCCAAGTCCTGTCTGCCAGAATGGAAGATAGAATACATGGTGAAGTCCGAATGGAATCAAGAGACGTTCCATGAAACCATATACCCATGTTCCTGCATATCCTGAATTCAGTACAACATTACCAACTGCGTAAATGCCGTTCTGGATTACTGGCCAGATGAAGAACATCAAGATACCAACGCCTGTATAAACAAGGGCTGAAATAATAGGTACGAATCTTGTTCCACCAAAGAACGAGAGTACCTGTGGGAGCTGAATCTTATAATACTTGTTGTGAAGCATTGCAACTCCAAGTCCTACTAAGATACCACCAAATACACCCATCTGAAGGGATTCAATTCCACATACAGATGTTACAGCACCGTTCAGCATGTTTTCTGAACCACCACTGATTGTAATCATTGCACCAACTGATGCGTGCATAATGAAGAATGAGATTGCTGCTGCAAGAGCTGCTACCTCTTTCTCTTTCTTCGCCATACCGATTGCAACACCCATGGCGAAGATGATTGGCAAGTTCGCAAATACGATATTACCTGCTGCATTCATTACCTGGAAAACGGCATTGAATACGCTACCTGGACCCATTACGTTCCAAAGTCCATAAGTTCTCAACATGGTTTCGTTTGTAAATGATCCGCCGAGGCCAAGAAGCAAACCTGCTACTGGAAGAATTGCGATAGGAAGCATGAAACTACGTCCTACACGTTGCAATACACCAAAAATTTTGTCTTTCATGTTTTTCTCTCCTTTTCTTAATGCTCATCTGAAGAATTGCACAGGTTATAAATGCCCCCTCTCACCTGTTGCACACCCTGTTTTCCTTTCATTTTAACTAACCAAAGCGTACACTTTTACTACGCTTAAGCAAAGCATAAACTTTGGCTTGTCGCAGGTACAAAAAAAGACACTAACCCAATAAATTCCTCAAATTTATGACTAGTTAGTGCCTTATCTCCTCGTTATAGTGATAAGTAACACGCTATTTTATAACATAATATTACCTCTCGCTTTCCCTTATTTCAATACTCTTTTTGTAGTATAACATTCGTATATATTAATCCAAACGTTATTTTCATTTCCATGATCAAACTAAGGAAATAGGCAATATGGTGGCAACAATGAGCATTTTAAATTAGATTCGAACCAGAATCTACGAATCGTACCAAGCTGAATTCGTACCGTCTACGCGTTTGTGATTTAGATTTATAAGTTTGTGGCTTTCACCGTTTCTGCTAACGGATGCTAATCGGCCACGAAAATCTCATCTC
>JAKSSI010000151.1 GCA_024403175.1 Clostridia bacterium | reverse complement strand
GTTCTAATTCCTTCACTTTTCAAAATTAATTTTCTTGTAATTCATAAAAACTATTCTATTCCAAGATATTCTTTTACCTTTGGAAGTGCAATTGTGGCATCGCACCTTCCTAAAAGGTAAAGCGCGCCAAGCTTTTCCATATCGCCTTCTATTGTGGAAATATTTATAGAACCCGATGGGCAAAGCATAAATATGCGACCCTCTTCATGCAGTTTTTCCATCTCGTCGCACGCTTTGTTATATTCTTCTTCCTGATATTTTAAGAGATTTACAAGCTTTGGATTGTTCTTGTACATTCTTGCAGCGAGTTCTTCCATCTTTCGATCTACTTCAACGCTTCTAAATCCAAAAGTTCTTGTACGTATAACAATAATCTTTTCAAAATCGTTGTCTAATGCCCATTTATAAGGCACCTTAACAGCGCATCCACCATCAAGGCAAGGCATCCCATCTACATCCACCATTTCAGATACAAAAGGCATAGATGCACTTGCTTGAACCGCTTTTTTAATGTCATTAACCTTTCCTTTTTCGCAGTAAACAACTTCTGCAGTATCACAATTTGTTACTGTTACAAGGAATCTTCTGCTAGGATCATTAAATCTTTCTGCATCAAACGGAACTTCACTTTCAATTTCATTGATTATGAAATTAAAACCTACAACCCCATGATTCTGCGCTGCAGTCTTTGGACTAAAGTATCTTGGGTCGTGGCGATAGTTAAGATTAATTTTTGCAGAGCGCCCAATTTCACCAGCCACATAATTGTATCCGTTTAAAGCCCCAGCAGATGTACCTATGGTAGTCTGAAGATTAATACCATTTTCCATAAAGACATCAAGAACACCTGATGTATAGCAGCCTCTAAACGAACCACCCTCTAAAACCATGCATCCTGGAATAATGTTATCCGGAGCCTTTTTTAGAACTATTGAACTTGCACCCGACCACACCTTTTTCTTTTCACGGGCATCCAAAATATTTACTGCTTCATCGACAATTTTTTCTGTTTCTGTTTTTATTATCTTTACGGCACTGTGCCCTTTTTTCTTAACTGTTCTGCCGATTATTTCTAGTTTTTCATTCATCTAATTTATTCTCCTGCAATAAAATGTTTAAACCATTTTACATTATACAATATCTATTAATTGTGTAAATAAAAGATGCCTTCCTTAAGGAAAGCATCTTTCGTAAAACAATTCTATTTTATTCGCTTTTGGACTAAAGTCCTTTTTGCAGAGTTACAGTTGCCTTATGAGATTCTTTATCTCTCATGTACACAACTTCAATTGTATCTCCATCTTTATGAGAAATCATAATGGAGTTAATCTTGTTCATGGTGCCTACTGCTACACCATCTACTTCTATAATTACATCCCCCTTTTTAAGACCAGCAGCTTCTGCGCCGCCACCCTCCATAACACTGTTCACATAAATACCCTTTGCAGTGCCAAACATTTCTTCAAGCTGTGAAGCTGAATATCCATTCTGACTCTCAAGGCCCATGCCTGAAATTCCAAGGTAAGGTCTTTCGAATTTTCCAGTTTCCTTAATCTGCTGAACAATTGGTTTTGCAACGTTTATTGGAATTGCAAATCCCATACCTTCACCAGAAGAAGCCTTGGCAGAGTTAATGCCAATTACCTGACCCTTAGAGTTAAATAAAGGTCCGCCTGAGTTACCAGAATTGATAGTTGCATCAGTTTGGATTAAATCTTCCATTGTTGTGGAAGCAGAACCGTCTCCGCCTACTTCTATAGTTCTGTGAAGGCCTGAGATAATTCCCTGGCTCATAGAACGTTCGAATGCAAGACCGAGAGGGTTGCCAATAGCTGCTGCATAAGAACCAATCTTAAGTGTATCGGAATCCCCTATTTCCACTGCCTTAAGATTGCTAGCTTCTATCTTAACAACGGCAAGGTCTAAGCTGGAATCGTTCCAAAGAACTTGGCCTTCTACTTCCTGACCGTCGTAGAGGCTTACAACCACGCTCTTGTATGTACCGTCGTTAATAACATGTGAGTTTGTAAGAATGTAGCCGGCTTCATCGATGATAAAACCTGTACCTACTGATGAAGCGTCGTAAGAATAAGGTCTACCGCCGCCCCAACCGAAAAAGTCAAAATAAGAACCTGAAGAGAATGATGACTGATAGGTTGTTGTAATTCCAACAACTGAAGGCAATGCCTTTTCAGCTATGGCCTCTGCAACTGTCATATCACCACTTACGTTTATAGTAACGTTTCCTGCAGTTACAGCCTCTGGATCTTTTTTGAGTTCAAGTTTTTGTCCAAACATATCGATGGACACGTTTTCTCTTGACTGTTGATTTGCAAGCATACCACCGCCAAAACCAGCCAAGAATGCCAATGCTACAACAAGTAGCAAAGAACTAATTTTCTTTAACATTTTTTCTCCTTTGGAACGGACAATACCACGTTCCTTGCTTAAATGGTGTAAAGCGGACTTTGTTCCATTCTAGGAAGAACTGCAACCTTTATTTTGGAGCTCTCCACCGGACACTCCGCTTCGAGAATATTATTAACAGTGGTTAATGCCATTTCAGGGAAATTATTTTCTGCTGAAAGGTGAGCAAGAAGCACTGTTTTTAGCTTTACTTCTTCAGCTCCGCGAATTATATTTAGCAAAGCTTCAGCTGCGGCATCATTTGAAAGATGCCCTTTTTCTCCTAATATTCTTTGCTTTAAAAACCATGGATATCTGCCCATTTTTAAGACATTTTCATCATGATTTGATTCAAGCACAAGGATATTAGAATCTTTCATGTGAGCCATTGCTTCGTCCGTTACATAACCTGTATCGGTAACAATTACAATGGTACTTCCTTCGCATTCAAACTTGAAACCTGTTGGGTCGGCAGCATCATGGGAGTTATGAAATGTCTGAACATTGATATCTCCTACGTTGAATGCCTCGCCTGTTTCAAAACATCTAAGCCTTGAAGTTTCAACGCTTAGTCCGCTTGCTTCTAAAGTTTTTCTATTTACGAAAAGATTTATATTTTCTTTTTTAATAAGAACAGGAATGCCCTGTGTGTGGTCTGAATGTTCGTGGGTTAAAAGTATTCCGGCAATGTCAGTAATTTCAACCCCGCAAGCAGCAAGTCTTTCGCAAGTTTTCTTTGCACTGATGCCTGCATCAACAAGAATAGCGGTTGTATTCGATTTTATTAAGTAACAATTACCGCTGCTTCCGCTTGCCAGCGAGCACAGTGTTAAATTCATCTTTGCTCCTTAATTATTGCTTTTGTATGTGAAGATAATGTGATAGTAATTTGTTTAATATGCGAGTATATAATAAACTCCATTGGAACTTTCTATTCTCCATGCTGGAATAGCAGTATCTGTGTTTGTTTCCTGAGGCTTAAACCCTTTGTCATCTACATAGTAGCAAAGCTCTATGTCGTTTATTTCTAAGCCCTTTGGGTTTTCTGTCATCGTAGCCATCTGAAGAAGAGCAGAACTTGCAGAAATAACCTTAGCCTTTCCTTTTCCATGCTCTGTTATTTCATAGCTTACATTGGAAGC
>JAKSSI010000150.1 GCA_024403175.1 Clostridia bacterium | reverse complement strand
CTTGGAATGGTTTCACCTTCTGTCATCATTATTACAATTGTAGCAATGTTTTTAGTTGTGATATAATAATAGCCAAAGGAGACACGGGCACTGCCCGTTGGGTGAAAAAAATGAAAGTAATTACAATCAACAGAGAATATGGCGCAGGCGGACATTCAATAGGAATGAAAGTTGCTGAAAAACTTGGCATTGAATTTTACGATAAAGATATTATTAAGGCTTCTGCCTTAGAACTTGGAATTACTGCAGAAGAAATAAAAGCAGCCCTACTGCTTCTTACGATAAGAAAGATGCTTACTTCCTTGCAGAAGGCCATGCAATTATCGAAATTGCAAAGAAAGGCCCTTGCGTAATTCTTGGAAGATGCGCAGACTTCATCTTAAAGGAAGCTGGCATTGAAGCTATTAATGTATTCCTTTATGCCGATGAAAAAGGTAGATCTAAGCGCGTTGGCGAACTCATTGGTTCCGACAACATTGCTGAAATCCACAAGGCAATTAAGAAGAACGACGCTGCTCGCCACAGCTATTACTACAACTACACAGATAAGCACTGGGACGACCTCGAAAACTACGACCTAACAATTAACACTGGCAAGTTTGGTTTTGAAAAGGCTATCGAACTTATCTGCGAAGCAGCAAAGGAAGACTAATTCCCTACTCTAATTAAATACAATAAAAAAGCGCTTTATGTTAAAGCGCTTTTATTATTTCCAAAACTTGTTCAACAGTTTCGTACTTTTCATTATTTGAAGTATCAATGGTAATCTCAGCGTACTTTTCGTAGAGTGGTGTTCTTCTTAAGTAGAGGTCGTAGAGAGTCTCGCCTGGAGCGAAAATAATACCCCTTCCCATAACATTTGTGCATCTCTTTTCAAGAGCAGGCCAATCCACTTTAAGATAAATTACCGTGCCGATTTTTAAAAGGTTTTGCATACCTTCATCATAATAAACACAGCTTCCGCCAGGAGAGATTACATGATTTTCTACGTCGAGTTCTCTTAATACCTTTCCTTCAAGATTTAGAACGTAATCATTTCCCTTAGTATTGATAATATCCTGAAGCTTCATTCCTTCGACTTGTTCCATTACTTGATCGCCGTCGATATGCTTCATATTTAGTTTTTCTGCGATGGCTCTACCAACTGTGCTCTTCCCAGAGCCAGGCATGCCTATAAATACAATATTTTTCTTTTTCATAATGGAACTATAATACCACAAATTGCTTTAAAGCGCTAAATTATTTTTGATTATGTTTCGTATTATTTATACTAATAAAAATGTTTTAGAAAATGAGTAAAAATAAAAAAATCCCGCGTTAGTGGGAACGCGGGAAAGTTATGTAATCCGTAAACTTCTGAAAGGATTAAAACTATAAAAAAAAGTGCGGCAACCGCACCTTGGTATTACATAACCAAACTTCCGGTGACGGCAGAAGTTACCAGGAAAAACTAAACGTATCTGACTTATCCTTTCGGCTTCACAGTGACCCACTCGCGGAGCTTTTCACTCCATTCCGCATGCACTAGGCAAGGTTTTTCCAAGGCAATATTAAATTGCAATTAAATATTACATCTATTCAACAAAAAAGTCAACTAAATTTCTTCAATATTGACTAATTTTTCACCATTCCAATCAGCTGCATAGCCGTGGCCATTCTTAGGCATCCAGTCATAGAAATCCTTGTGTGGCTCTGAGTATTCATGAAGTATGGCCATAATAGTTCCACCATGAGTTACTGTATAAACTTCTTCAGCATCTAAAGTAAGAATGTTCTCTCTAAAGCACTTTAAAATGCGATCGCTGAAAGTAATCTGCTGTTCGCCATTTGGAATTGGACCTTCGCAATTTGAGTCAATCCATTTCTGGTATTCTGGGTCGTGCTCCATGTCTTTGTAGCTACGACATTCGAAAATACCAAAGTCCATTTCCTTAAGATTTTCTACAACTACCTGCTTTGCGTTTGGAAACAAAATGCCTGCAGTTTGCTGAGTTCTGATCATTGGTGTAACATACACTGTTTCAGGCTCTGCAGGAAGCTTTGCAAGCGCTTTAAGCCCTTCTTCTGATACAGGCTGATCTGTAGAACCAATATACTGTTTTAACGCATTGCCAGGTGTCTGGCCGTGTCTGTAAAGGTATATTCTCATTTAATCTTTTGTCCTATTCCGTAAACAACTCTTGTAACACTTTCGGAGTATTCAGCCAGAATGCAAAGTGCACGGCCGGTTTCTTCTCTCCAAGTTCTTTCAGTTTTATCCATAGGAATTACGCCAAGGCCAACTTCTACACAGCAAACTACTGCATCTGGTTCGTCCTGCGTAAGTTTTCTCGCATAGTCCTGAACGTTTTCACCTGCAAGTGTAAGTTCTTTTGTTTTGTCTTGAAGATTGTCTATAACCTTGGCATTCGGATTTTCTTTTTTAGCAAGTTCGTACATGCCACCGCCAAGAGCCCCAAAGTAAAGTTTCATAATTACCTCACTAATTAGAGAATAAATCTAACACCGTTAAGAGCCACTACCAGCACCGACCCAAGTTCGGCAAGCTGAAGGAACCAACCAGCTGTATCACCGGTAATTCCGCCGAGCTGTTTGTAAGCTGTGTACTTGTAATATGCAAACATAATTACATCTACAAGAATGATTTCAACGCCCATTCTAATGTCGATAAGTAAAAGTCCAACGCTGCAAATAACTATATATACAAGCATGATTATAGTTAAAGCCTTTTTATCTGCCTTTTCCGCATAGGACTGAAGCATGCCCTTTTTTCTAGCCTGAGTAAGTGTTGCTACACCAAAGCCCGAGAATGCTCTAGACATTACAAAAGAAATTGCAATTACAAGGGACTGAGCAAAAGACTTAACGTAGATCCATGCAGCAAAGTAAAGGATAAAGTACATTATTGCATAAATAACTGCAAATGCGCCTGCATTGGAATCCTTCATGATTTCGAGCTTTCTTTCACGTGGCTGATATGAAGAAAGAGCATCTGTCATATCGCAGAATCCATCCATGTGAATGCCGCCTGTAAGAATGAATGGAACAAGGCAGCAAATTGCGCCGCGAAGAATGTCTGGTATTACATAGTAGTTTGCAAAGATATGTAAAAGCAAAAGTTCTACTAAACCTATTGCAATGCCTACGCAAGGGAAAAAGCAAATTGCATTTTTTATAGTTTTGTCATCCCATTTAATTTGTGGCATTGGGATTCTTGAATATGTATGAAATGCGGCAATTAAGCTTCTCATAAAATATTTTCACCTTTCAATACATTTGGCACGCCATAGGCTGATTCTATAACAAGGTCTGCCATTTCAAAGAGTTTGTGGTTCAGCTTTGCCAAAACAGCTTTATAGTTTTCAGTGTATTCATCGTAGATAACTCCATCACGATTAATGTCTACAGTAACCATAGTTAAGTTATTGTTGTTTTCAGCTAAAGCCTTTATTTCTGAATACATAAGCTCGGCAAAATCTTCGCACTCTTCGCCGCTAAAAACGATATTAGCAGTGTAAGTGGAAATGCATTCTAAAAGAACAGTGCAGTCTTTTGGAAT
>JAKSSI010000015.1 GCA_024403175.1 Clostridia bacterium | reverse complement strand
ATAAACACAAAGTAAGTTTGCGAGTACTCATTCCTTTTCGTCGTGATCAGAGTACTCTTTGTTATCGTATGCTTGGTCGTTTACTAAAGTAATGTTGTAATGATTAAAGTCTGTTGTTTTGAAACCAAATTTTAAGTTGTAGAATCTGGTTTCATCGTCAGTGTTGTTTTTCTTTTCTTCATCTGAAGCCACGTCTTTCTTGTATGCAAGACCTGTCTTCCAATAGCCATCATCGGTATTAAAGATTGGGCTTCGACCAATTAATACGGAAACCTCTTCTTCATCCACAAACTTTGTGTAGTATTCTTCTACATAGTAGTTTGTATCTCTTTCCATACCATTGTAGGTGTAAGTCCAGTCGTTATCGTAATTTAAAACTACAGTATGGTCTTCAGCAACAGGAGTAGCTATACCGTTGCTAGCCACTTTAAATAATCTAAGCCTTACATCTGCTAAAGGATTAGAAACGCCCCAATTTTTTGTGAAAGTAAAATGTACTGCAGCATCCTTATCTACAGAATAACCAATGTCTTCTGCAACAGTTTCCTTGTCCCTTACGACTATGATTTCCTGTCTGTGAGCATCGTTATTACCGTCATTTTCTGTAGTATTTTCATAAGCTTTATCATCAGGGATATTTACCTTAACAAAGTATTCACCTTCTGGAACACCATAGAAATGGTAAACACCGTGAATATCAGCAGTAGTCTTATAAACAATATCTTTTGAAGAACCATTTATTTCTTCAGTTCTTGTATAAACAATGCCGGCATCTGCAAAGCTTCTAAGTTCTACTTCAATACCGGATTCTTTGCTTGAAAGAGTTTTATCTCCACCGTCTACGTTATACTCACGGTTCTGATCTTCATCGAGGAACACTCTGCCGGAAATAGAACCCATTGGTGTAGAAGGCGCAATGATTGTAAGTTTAGTTTCAGATCCGCCATCGAGTGTTGTAGTGCTTGTACTATCTGATGGAGAATAGTAAGTCCAAATATCTATACCTGCATTATTACCACCATTTGAGCCATACTTCATGGTAGTTTTATTGGAATTGATAGCCTTTAATTCTCCATGTTCATCAAGTGTGGCAATGTTTTCTGCTTTGATACTTCCACCAAATGCACTTGTTGAAATCTTATATGACATCGTTCCATCTGGTAAAACATATACAGACTTATTACTGAAAGTCTTACCATCAGTTGTCATTGATAAAGTTCCTGTACTGCCAGTTGCGGAAGTAAGAGAACCTGTTTTTAAAGGATAGTTGTTGTAGTAGAGATTGTACTTATTCTCATCTGTTCTATCTCCGCCGTTGAGTCTTTCAACAACAATACCACCATCCATCTGTTCTACGTCGATAAGTGGGAAATGAATTTCACCAAGTTTTGGGGTTGCCTTGATTAGAATTTTATCTAAGTCATAAGCCATTGAAGGTATTGTAAAACCTGCAGTATCTTTTCCATCCCAATAGAAAATGTTTGTACCATCTTTTACTGGTCCATTAAGTTCTACTATACCTGTACCGCCTGCAGCTTTATAGCTAGCTGGCACGAGTGTACTAAAATCAAAAATAAGCTCTGCTGTAGAAGCACCTTTTGTATCGAAAATGAATTCGCCACCAGAGCCCTCTTCAGCAATGTAATCATCTATACCTTTAAATTTTACGGATGTAATTGGTTCTGGAGATGGAACGGTTTGCAGTGTATTTAAATACTCCGCACTTGGTTCTTCAAAGAATAATTTAAATGTTTGAGCGGATTCTGAATCTGCAGCATTTGGAAGATGAACCGCTAAATTCATCTTGTTCATGTTAAGAAGATCTGCACTTACATCATAGAATGAATGGTAGACAGATTTAGGAACAATATCTGTAGTTGTAAAACCTGCGTTATTTGCAAAGAAAACAAATCCCCAAGGAGAAATTTCATTAAGGTCTACTTTGTATATAACGCTATCGGCTGTAACTACATAAACATGTAAACTGGATTTTGCAGTTTGAGAACCTGTGTTTAAAGATAAATAGTTAGCCCAAGTTCTACCGGTCTTTACTGTATTTGTTGAATCAACAACAGTAATATCCCATGCTGCAACCTGAGAATCTTTATTTACTGAATCTGAATAAGACTTAAAATCGCCTTGAGTGTTTCTTTCAGTAGGATTTGCTCTAACACCATTTACTGAATGGAATCTAAATGTATATGTACCTTCTGTTTCGGCCGTAAATTTTAAAGGATTATAGTAATCGCTTCCTGTATGACTGCCAAACTGAGGACCCATCTTTTCCTGAGTGGCATTAGCAATAAAACCTGTTTTTGAACCAGTATCTTCTACATCATAGGTTTTAATTGTGCCGTTAGGGAAAATTACAGAGATATCATTTCCCGTAATTTTTCCGGTGTCGTTAAAATTGATGTCTTGTTTACTCTTTGATACGCTACTTCCGAAATAAACAGTTTCACCTGCTTTAAGATATGCCATGATAATGGTACGTCTTAAAATTCCGGCTGTAGCACCATCGGTAAATGCTTCTGAATAGAATCTGCTATCATTAACGTTTTCGTTCAATTGATAGCTTCCTGCGGCAAATGCTTGGGCAGCAAAGCCTAAAATCATTGCTAAGGAAAGTACAATGCAAATAAATTTTTTTGAAGAACTCTTTTCCATAACTATAACTTTAACGTCCTATATTAATATAAAATAAACATAAAAATATTTTTCCAAACAAATCTTAATTATATCACTATTAAGACATTAAATAACAGTAAATTATTTCATTTATAACAAACGAAAAAGACGCCAGTTTTTACAAACCTAGCGTCTTTTCTTTATATTTACATTCCGAATATCGTTCTAATGTGGCCTACTAAGTAAAGAGATCCGAAGCATACAATTGCTCCGTCTTCACCTGCGGCTTCTTTTGCAAGTTTTATGCCTTCAGCCAAAGCTTTTTCTGCTTCAGGGCTTACATCGTGAGATGGTTCGCCGGCACCTGGCACTGCATATGCTTTCTTACCCTTTTCTGTAAGGAAGGCTGCAAGCTTTTCAGCAGAAAGCGCTCTATCGGAGAATGGTGTGAGGCAGATAAATTCTTTTGCGAATGGCATTATAGTATCTAAAATCTGAGGATAATCCTTGTCGGCTAAAACACCCATAAGCATTACAGCCTTTTTATCTCCTAAGATATTTTTTAATGCTTCTGCAAGTGCATCTGCACACTGTGGATTATGACCACCATCTAAGATAAACAGTGGATTCTTTTCCAAAATTTCGAGTCTTGCAGGCCATTTTACGCTAGCAAGGCCCTTTTCTACTGCCTCATCGGAAATATTCCATCCACGAGCCTTTAAAGCCCTTACAACCTCAAATACAGTTGTTACATTGTAGAGCTGGAACTTTCCGAGCAGTGCAAGATTGTATTCTTTATCTTCCCAGATAAACTTCTGTCCATCTAATGTTTCGGAGATAGGCTGAAGCTTCTTGGAATCTACGCAAGTAATTGAAACATTTAATTCCTTGCAAACAGACTTCATAACTTCGGTTACGATTGGGTCGCCATCGTAGCAAACGCAATTGCAACCTGCTTTTATAATACCAGCTTTTGTTAAAGCAATTTTCTCTAACGTATCGCCAAGGTATTCTGTATGCTCAAGACCGATGTTTGTAACAACGGCAACTTCTGGAGCATCGATGGCATTGGTGCTGTCTAATGCACCGCCCATACCTACTTCGAGTACAACGATGTGGCACTTTTCGTCTGCGAAATACTGCATTGCAATGGCTGTTACAAGCTCAAACTGGCTTGGATGATCTTCCATTGCATCTGCAACTTTCTTAACCTTTTCTGTTAATTCGGCAAGCTTTTCGCCAGGAATGTTTTGTCCGTTAACGCGCATTCTTTCGCCGAATTCTTGAATGTATGGTGAAGTATAAAGGCCTACTTTGTAGCCCTGGCTTCTTAAAATTGAATCGAGCATTGAACAAGTTGATCCTTTGCCGTTAGAACCGGTAACGTGGATAAACTTGAGGCTCTTTTGTGGGTTACCTAAAGCTGCGAGAAGTTGTCTTGTTCTATCAAGTCCAAGGCGTGTTGTGCTCCAGGTGTAGTTTTCAATGTAGGAAATTGCTTCTTGTGGGGTCATTATTTTACTGCTTTCTTTAAAGCGTTATAAAGGATTGGAAGTACGATAACATATACAACAATTCTTACTGCTGTAATTGCGAATCTGAGGCCAAGACCGCCAAGAATAATTCCAGGATAATACCAACCCTGAATAAGTGCGGAAATAGCGTTTACAGGTGTAATTAAAACTGTAAGAACGATTTCAGATACGATAATGATTGGAACGAACTTCTTAAGGTCTAAGCTGCCAGCTTTTGAGCAAAGTACACCAGCAAGAAGACCTTCTAATGCATATGGAAGTGTCCAAAGAATTGTTGTTGGGTCTAAACCGTAAGCAATAAGCTGGTGAATGAATTCACCGATAAAGCCTACTAAAAAGCCTGGAATTGGGCCAAGAAGTGCTGCACCTACAAGTGTAGCAAGAGACTGCACAGAAACATGGAAATTGTTTGTGCCAAAGGATACTGCGGACAGTACGGCATAAATAGCCGCAAGCACAGCTACTGTAACGAGCTGCTTGGTAGTAATTTTTTTCATTAAAAAAACTCCTTCATGATAAATAATTTGTCACGAAGAAGCCGTCCCTTCTTAGTGACAGTGGATGCGATATCGGCACCGCGGATAACCTTCGTCCAAGGACAACTTCCCATCCCTTGGCACTTGACGCGCCGAAATCTACTCTGGTCAATAAATATTCAATTCTGTTACAACGCAACTCATAAGTTGGTCGTAACTATCCGTGCATATATTATCTAATTTTTGTGCTTCAAATGCAACACAAATTTTTGCAGCTTTTGGGCAAAGTGGCAGATATCTATCATAGTAACCGCCGCCATGGCCAAGCCTTTTTTTATCTGTACCAAAGCCTACGCAAGGAACTATTACAACTTCTATTTCCTCAGGCTGAATCAGCACAGAATCATCCTCTTTTGGAGAACGAATACCGTACTTGCCGACGACCCAAGAGTCCTCCGAATTCGGTAGATAGGCTTTCATAATTCCCTTGGCATAAGATACTGGGTATGAAATGCATTTGTCCCCTGCCAGCTTGGCAAAGAGCGACAAATCTACTTCGTTTGGCATAGCCGCATAAGACAAAATGTTCTTTGCGTTTTTTATTTCAGGAAGCTCTAAAAGTTTTCTTGAAATCGAATCAGAAAAAGCCTTCTGATCTAAATCAGAAAGCTTTTTTCTTTGTTCGTAGCAATATGTTCTTTGTTCTTTTTTAGTAAGTAATGTCATAACTACTTAAGCTTTTCAAATACTGATTCGTAAACCTGATCGGCAACCTTCCAGTATTTATTCATAAGTTCATCAGTGCGCGCGTTCATTTCTTCTGCATAGGCTCTGTCTTTCATAAGCTTTGTATTAACTCTTACGTTTAATACTGCAGCGTACATTGCGGCCCAAGCAAGAACCGCACCACAGCCTGCATCGGAAATCATAAGAGTGCTTCCCTTTTCTGCAAATTCTTTTTGAAGTTCTATTACTTGGCAAGAAAGCTCTGTAATCTTCATTGGAACTGCAGCGGCATCTCTTAAACACTTTTCTAAAGTTTCGTCTCTGCCTGGCTCGTCTTTTGGAATGTTATAAGCACGAGAAAGAGGTTCAAAACCTACAGCGTCTTCATCTATGCAGTTTAGAAGTTCTACTCTTAGTTTTTCTGCTTTTTCAAGCAGTACTTTTATATCTTCCTCTACGGCCTGGTACTTTGGTTTTCCAACTGTAAATACACCAACCATAGAGCCTAGCGCTGCAGCTAATGCACCAACTAATGCAGCTGCGCCTCCGCCTCCTGGGACAGAGACTTTAGCAGCAAGTTCTTCGGCAAAAGCTTTTACGCTTAAATCGTTCATGGACATTGTTTTCTCCTTAGAAGAGGCCGGAAATCTTTCCGTTCTTATCTACATCAATTCTAATTGCTGCAGGAACCTTTGGAAGACCAGGCATTGTCATAATTTCACCTGTAAGTGCAACAATAAATCCTGCACCTGCAGATACCTTAAGGCTTCGAACAGTAATCTTAAATCCTCTTGGAGCGCCGAGAAGTTCTGGGTCGTCGGAGAAGGAATACTGAGTCTTAGCAACGCAAATTGGCAGGTTATCAAAACCAAGAGCCTTGAGCTGCTTAAGCTGATCTTTTGCCTTATCTCTGTATCTTACACCGTCCGCATGATAAATCTTCTTACAGATAGTTTCGAGCTTTTCTTCGATACTCATATTTAATGGATATGCATGTCTGAAGTTGTTTTCAGCTTCGCAGAGTTCTACAACTTCTTCTGCAAGCTTTGTAGCACCTGCACCGCCCTTTGCCCAGTGTTCGGAAAGAATAGCCTTTACACCAAGTTCTTTGCACTTCTGTTCTACAAGCTTGAGTTCTTTCTTTGTATCTGTTGGGAATGCATTAATGGCAACTACGCATGGCAGGCCGTATACATCCTTAATATTGGAAACATGCTGAAGAAGGTTTGGAAGACCCTTTTCAAGTGCTTCTAAGTTTTCATTGTTAAGATCTGCTTTTGCAACGCCACCATGATACTTAAGTGCTCTTACTGTAGCAACGATTACTACTGCAGCAGGCTTAAGCTTTGCATATCTGCACTTAATATCGAGGAACTTTTCTGCACCAAGATCTGCAGCAAAGCCGGCTTCTGTAACAACATAATCTGCAAGCTTAAGAGCCATTCTTGTAGCTGTAACAGTATTGCACCCCTGAGCAATGTTAGCGAATGGTCCGCCGTGTACAAAGGCAGGTGTACCTTCGAGTGACTGTACAAGGTTAGGCTTAAGAGCATCCTTAAGAAGTGCAGTCATAGCGCCTTCTGCCTGAAGGTCGTGAGCTGTAACTGGTTCGCCCTGGAAGTTGTAACCGATGATGAGGTTTCCAAGACGCTTCTTAAGATCCATAATATCTGAAGCCATGCAGAATACTGCCATGATTTCAGAAGCTACTGTAATGTCAAAACCGTCTTCTCTTGGAACACCGTGTGGCTTACCACCAAGGCCACTGATGATCTTACGGAGCTGTCTGTCGTTCATGTCTACAGCGCGCTTCCATGTAACCATCTTTGGATCGATTCCGAGAGGATTTCCCTGCTGAATATGATTATCAATCATAGCAGCAAGAAGATTGTTTGCTGCACCGATTGCGTGGAAGTCGCCTGTAAAGTGAAGGTTTATATCTTCCATTGGAACAACCTGAGCATATCCACCACCTGCAGCACCGCCCTTAATACCAAATACAGGGCCAAGAGATGGTTCTCTTAAAGCAAGAATGGCATTCTTTCCGATTTTTCTAAGACCATCGCCAAGACCGATAGATGTTGTAGTCTTACCTTCTCCGGCAGGTGTTGGTGTAATTGCTGTCACAAGAATAAGCTTTCCGTCTTTTTCCTTTTTCTTATCCTTTAAAAGCTGAAAATCAACCTTTGCCTTGTAGTTTCCGTACTGCTCGAGATATTTATCATCAATTCCTGCAACCTTTGCAATTTCAGTGATTTTCTGCATTTTACATGCCTGTGCGATTTCAATATCGGATTTATACTTCTTTGCCATTTTGCGTCACTCCTATGGTACTAAAAGAATCATCTAATTTATTTATATTTTACAAATTTAATTGGAAAGTATCAATATAAATGATTGTTTATTGAATGTCAATAAAAATAAAAAAGCTGCTTATTTCTAAGCAGCTTAATTTATATATTTAGAGACAAATTGATTACTTGTCAACTGGTCCGAAGATGCCGTCTCTGTGTGCTCCGATGTATTCCATGCAGTAGAAGTCTTCACCTGTAAGAGCTTCTGCAGCGTAGATGGAACCTCTGAGGTCTCTGTTGAGTGGGTCGAGAACGCCGGAGTCCATACCGTGCTGAATGCATACTACTGTGAATGCCTGGTTGATAATCTTTCTGTATGGAAGGTTGAAGGAAATGTTGGATACAGCGCCAGAAATGTGAGCCTGTGGATACTTTTCCTTAATGTAGTCCATAACTTCGAGAACGAGTGCAATACCGTCTTCAGATGTGCAGAGCATTTCGATCAGTGGATCGATGTGAATTCTGGATTCTGCGATGCCATATTCCTTAGCCTTTGCCATGATGTTGTCAAGAACTCTGATTCTGTCTGCAGCAGACTTTGGAATACCTGTGTCGTCGCAGAGAAGAGCCATAACATCCCAAGCCTTGTTTTCTGGCTGAGCGAGTACTGGAAATACGAGATCAATCTTGTTTCCTTCGCCGGATACGGAGTTAATCATACCAGGCTTCTTGCAGAACTTCATAGCATCGAGGCAGATCTGTGGGTTTGGGGAGTCGATAGCGATCTTGTTGTCGCAAACTTCCTGAATGAGACCGATCATCCATTCCATTGTTTCGAGTTCGTGTTCTTCTACAGATGTGCAGCAGTCGATGAAGTCTCTGTCCATATCAAGAACGTCGGCTTCCTTCTTTGCGATGTCCTTAATCCATGCTTCGTCGTGAGCAGCAATTGCCTTCTGCATGGAAGGAATAGAACCATTGATTTTTTCAGCAATAATAATCATTTGTCTTTTCTCCTAACTGATAAATAAAATTATTTTGTGATTCTGTTGTTTACAGATTCATAGATCTGCTTAGATATTGGTCTGTACTTAGCTTCGAGATCTTCAACCTGCTTGTTAACCTTAGCAGCGTATTCTCTGTCTTTTAACATATATGTGTTAATCTTAACAGAAAGTACACCGCCCATTACAGCAGTCCAAGCGAGCATAGCAGCAGTACCAACATTGTAAATCTTAAGACCCTTAACCTGTGGATAGAGTTCGTCACAAAGATCTATAACCTTGCAGGATAATGTAACAATCTTAACTGGAACAGCAGCAGCATTCTTTAAAGCACGCTGAAGTCTTTCAGTTCTACCTTCAATATCCTTTGGGAGATTGTAAGCATCCTGAAGAAGTTCGAAGTTCTTAGCATCTTCATCGATGCAGCTTTCGAGCATAAGTCTAAGGTTTTCAGCTCTCTGTACATAAGACTTCATGTCTACCTTGAGTGCTGGATCATCAACGTTTTCGGCAACAAAGCTGGAAACCATTGAACCAAGAGCAGCTGCAAGGGAGCCAACGAGCGCAGATGCACTACCACCCCCAAGAACCTTAGCATCAGATGCCAATCCGCTAACAAATACCTTTACCTTCATGTCCTTTAACTGTGCGTCCATGATGTTCCTCCTACATTATATAGTTTTAATCAATCCTTAAAAGCACAGACGGTCTGTACTTTTCCAACTACAATTATATAATAAAAAAAGACGGTTTGCATTGTATTTTTATACAATAACCGTCTTTTTTTCTTATTATTTTTTCAACTTTACCATTTGCCCTTTAAGGCGTTAATCAGTATATCTCCTACGTAAGCGATATCTTCTGCGGAGAAAGCCTGAGGGAAATTGTCTGAGAAAAGAACCTGAGCCTGTGGCTGGAATTCTTCGTCTCCTTCCCAAATGATAAGTCTTACTGTAAGGCCCTTTATGAATTCTACATCATAAATTGCATCGCCCGATCCTTTTGCAGGAACAGCACCTATGCTTTCGCAAGCCTTTTTGAAGTCTTCAATCCTATTTCCGTAGGAAAAAGCAAGACGAAGTATGCATCTACCCCTAAATTGCTGGGAATAAACATTACCCCAAGGCATATCTGTGTATGCCTTCATTTGGCCTAAAGCAGGTGTAATTACACCTTCTAAAAGCAATCTAGTTAACAGAATACATGTATATGGAGCCACTTCAATTTGAGTGTCTGCAAAAACCATTTTGTCTTCAGGCCAGTATGCATGTACTGTTCTGTTCATAAAATATACTATGAACTTCTCTCCGTCGTACTCAATACCGCTCTTTGCGGAAAGTTCGGCTGGGTCGGCAGCGGCGAAAAGCTGTTTGTAATGTTCCAATGGAACTCCGATTTGCTGATTCTTATCTGGCATATTATCTAAATAAAGATGCGTCTGTGTGTGGAATGAAGCAGGAAGCTACGAACTCATCCATGTAGCCAGGGTGAGTTGAAAGCTCAATGTATGTCATGTTGTGGTCTATATCGAATACCTTTTGTGTAGCTTCGTCGGAAAGAAGCATTGCACAAGCACCTGTTAAGGAGGAGTTTCCGATATAAGCATATTTTTCTAATGGTTGTTTTGGAAGCATACCGATGGAAATTGCCTTTTCAATATCGATACCTTGACCAATACCACCTGCAATAATAACCTTATCAATATCATCGATAGTCATTTCTACAGATGCAAGCATTGTTCTGATAGCGGAGAAAATAGCACCCTTTGCTCTGATAAAGTTGTCCAAGTCGGATTCATTAATTGTAATATCCTTACCTGTTCCACTCTCGTCAGCAGTTGCCCAAGCATAGTAACCCATACCGTATTCATCGTGTGTAATACGTGGATTTTCCTTGGCAAACTTACCCTTTGCAGAGATAGCGCCTGTTCTGAATAATTCAGCAATGATGGAAATAAGACCAGATCCGCAAAGACCAAGTGGCTTAACACCTTCTCCACCAATAACGCTAAGTGTTGGGTTTAATGTTTCTTCATCAATATGTACAGAATCTACAGCGCCCTTTGTAGCACGCATACCGCAAGTAATGTCTCCACCTTCAAAAGCAGGACCTGCAGAGCAAGCACATGTAAGCATGTAGTCTCTGTTACCAAATACGAGTTCTCCGTTTGTACCAAGGTCGATGAAGAGATTCATTTCGTCCTTGTTCCAAAGCATAGCTGGGAGAACGCCAGCTGTAATATCTCCACCTACGTAGGATCCTACGTTTGGAGCGAAGATAACAGGAGCGTCTGGATTGGCAGGGAGTCCAACACTAGCAGCTGTATCTCCTTCCCTTTCAAGGAACTCCGGTTCATATGGTTCTAATCTGATAGAATCACCGTTAGCTCCAAGGAGTAAGTGCTCCATTGTTGTGTTTCCTGCAATAACGATTCTGTTAATTTCTTCTGGTTGTTTGTCTGCGCCCTTGCAAAGAGTCTGGAAGATAGGAATCAGAGTTTCTTCTCTGACAGCCTTCATTAATTTCTCAACGCCGCCTTCTCTCTGCTGCACAATAATTCTGTTGATTACGTCTGCGCCATACTTAATCTGGCCATTACCAAGAGATGCCTTTGAAAGTACTTCTCCAGTAGCTAAATCAAGCATAGCTGCGGTAACTGTTGTGGTACCAATATCTACTGCAATACCAACGCCAGTCTGAGCCGTCCCTCTTTGTATACCTGCGTCGAATATTTCTGAAATTGCATTCTGATATCTATCAAGTTCTTCCTGAGAACCTAAGTCTGCAGTAACAATTTCACTCTTAAATGCACTTGCTGATTTTGGTACAAGAATAATAGCATCGCTATTAACCTTGGACTGACAAGCAAGTCTCCAGTTGTCTGCAAAATCCTCTTTAGAAATATGAGAACTCTGAGTTGTTTCAACTGTTCCTGAAATGAGTCTTACTTTGCATTTTCCGCATGTTCCGTTACCAGAACATGGAGCATCAATGTTGATGCCGTTGTTCAGCGCGAGGTCAAGAAGACTATCGCCCGGCTGGGCGATAGTCTTAATGTCCTGTGAACCTTCAATTTTAAAGATTACAGTGTAATTCATATTTCTTCTTTTATTACATAATTGGGTCCATGTTAAGAGCTGGGTGTCCCTTTTCCTGGAGGAATCCGAGGAGCTCTTCTGGATCTGTTGTTACGGTTTCATCAGCGATCATATCTGTATAGTTGTCAATTCCAAGAACTTCCTTTGCAGTCTTGTTAAGTCTTTCTGCAACGTCATCCTTGAGTTCCTTTGGCATCCATACGATTCTGCCGATACCACCTTCAGCAGCAATAAACTTCTTAGATGCAATAAAGTGTCTTCCGTGACCCATGAAACCTG
>JAKSSI010000149.1 GCA_024403175.1 Clostridia bacterium | reverse complement strand
CAGACTTCTTTTCCTTTGTAATATATCTTCTGTCTGTAAGTGTAGAAACGATAGGTGCATAAGTGGAAGGACGGCCAATGCCCTTTTCTTCAAGTTCCTTAATAAGGCTTGCTTCTGTAAATCTTGCAGGTGGTTCTGTAGACTTCTTATCGTTGTTAACCTTAACAAGAGCAAGCTTTTCTCCGTTTTCAAGTGAAGGAAGAGCCTTGTCCTTTTCATCGGAACCAACGTTGTAAACCTTAAGGAAACCATCGAATGTAAGCTTTCTGCCTGTAGCTCTTAATTCGTATTCACCGCAAGTAATATCTGCGCCTGTGGAATCATAAGTAGCTGCAGCCATTCTGCTGGCAACGAATCTAGACCAGATAAGCTTATAGAGCTTGTACTGATCCTGGTTCATGGAAGCCTGAACTTCTTCTGGTGTAAGTTCTACATGGGAAGGACGAATTGCTTCGTGCGCATCCTGTGTGTTCTGACCTCTATTTGCATATGTGTTGGAGCCTACGAAGTTTTCTCCGTAGATATTCTTGATAACTTCTTTGCATGCTGCATCTGCTGCTGGGTTTACTCTTACAGAGTCTGTTCTCATGTAAGTAATAAGACCGCCGACATTAGAGTGACCCTTAATGGAAATGGAACCATCGTAGAGCTGCTGAGCAAGGAGCATAGTCTTTCTTGGAGGGAATCCAAGTCTAATGGAAGCATCCTGCTGAAGCACAGATGTAGTATATGGTGCATAAGGCTTTGTCTGAGTTGTCTTAGACTCTACATTTGAAACAACGTATTCGCCCTTTGCAAGTTTTTCTTCTATTTCATTGGCAATTTCAGCCTTGTTGATTGTAGCTTCGTGAGTATCATCTGGAGCAACAACCTTCTGGCCGTTTATCTTATCAAGTCTGGCTGTGAAAGTATTCTTCTTTTTCTGAGATTCTGAGCCGGTGCTCTTTGTAAGGTCTACAGAAAGGCTCCAGTAGTCCTTTGGGATAAATTCTTCGATGAGCATTTCTCTGTCGCAGATAAGCTTAAGTGCTGCAGATTGAACTCTACCTGCAGAAAGACCTCTGCTAACCTTTGCCCAAAGAACTGGGCTGATGCCGTAACCTACAACTCTGTCGATTACACGTCTGCCCTGCTGAGCATCTACAAGGTTCATATCGATGCCACGAGCGTTTTCAATAGCTTCTGTAACAGCTTCCTTAGTAATTTCATGGAATTCAATTCTGTGAGCCTTTTCAGGTTCAATTCCGAGTAAACCGCAGATGTGCCAGGAAATAGCTTCACCTTCGCGGTCAGGGTCTGTTGCCAGATAAACTTTGTCGCATTCTTTTGCGGCAGCCTTTAATTCTTTAATAAGAGAAGCCTTACCTCTAACATTGATGTATTCAGGTTCGAAATTATTTTCGATGCTTACACCCATTCTGCTCTTTGGAAGATCTCTAACATGACCTACGGAAGCAACTACCTTATACTTTGCTCCCAAAAATTTTCCAATAGCCTTTGCCTTAGAAGGCGACTCAACGATAACTAGATTCTTTTTTGTAGCCATAACTTGCCCTTTCTTTTACGAAATCAAAATTATCTACAATATAATAATATATGTAGAATTTGTCAAGTGTAATAGAAACGACCACCTTCTTGCCTTAATAAACCTCTAAGTTCTAAGGAGCAGGTTTTAATCAAAATACGAGATGCCTCCTCGTACATATGGGCAGCAATTTCTTCTGAAGTGATACCCGGATTGTCTTTTATTAGCTCTAGAAGCTTTAATTCTTCTTTGCTGCAATTTGCCAGCTGAATCTGAAGTTGATTACCGCAAATTCCAAGAGTTTCCAGAATTTCATTTATGTCAATAATGGCATTAGCGCCATCTGCAATTAAACTATTTACGCCTGTAGAATTAGGCTGATTTATATTTCCCGGTACAGCAAAAACCTCCCTGCCCTGAGCCAAAGCAAGGTTTGCTGTTATCATTGAACCACTTTTATACGCCCCTTCAGCCACAATAACTGTTTTGGAAAGACCGCTTATTATTCTATTTCTTTGAGGAAAATTGCTTTTAAAACCTACAATTCCCGGACCATACTCTGAAAGTATAAGTCCCTTTTGTGCAATTTCAGTGTAGAGCTTGTGATTAGATTTTGGAAAAGGAACATCTACTCCGGTGCCTAAAACAGCCACTGTTGGTGTGCCCATAGCAAGGCAGCCCGAATGTGCGCAGGCATCTATCCCTTCTGCCATGCCCGAAACTATAGGAATTCCGCAAGATGCTATCTTCTTTGAAATCTCTGTTGCGACCCACCTTCCGTAGGGCGAAGCCCTTCTTGTACCAACAATAGCTATAAGAGGTTTTTGAATAAGATTTATATCTCCTATGTAATACAGAAGTTTTGGAGCATCCTGAATGCATCTTAGGTGATCCGGATACAATTCATCTGATATTTTTAATGTTTTTATTTCCATGGCAGCCTCTACTTAAAATATTTATCTGGAATCTTGTAGTTTAAAGCCTCAAAGATATGTTCTTCCTTTATATCTGCGCTTTCTTGCATATCAGCCACAGTTCTTGAAACCCTTAAAATGCGGTGGTACTGCCTTGCAGACATATTCCACCTAGAGAAAGCTGCTTCCATTAAAGCCTTACAACCCGCATCAAGCTTGCAATATTCTTCGATTTGCCTTGGACTAAGCTGCGAATTATAGCTAATATCTAAATCTTTATACCTCTCCTCTTGCATCTTTGTGGCCACCATAACCTGCTTTCTTAAGGTTTTGGTATCGGTATCAGATTTTCTTTCGGTTTTAGATAAATCATCGTATAAAATGCGTTCCATTGGAACATGAATATCTATACGGTCCAATAAAGGCCCTGATATCTTGCCTATATACCTTGTTCTATCGGATTCAGAGCAGGTACAGTGGCGTATTGGGTCGCCGAAATAGCCGCAGCGACAAGGATTCATAGCCGCAACGAGCATAAATCTTGATGGATAAACAACTTTGCCATTAACTCTGACAATTGAAACATATCCATCCTCTAAAGGTTGGCGCAGCATGTCTAATGTTTGAGCTCTAAATTCAGGAAGTTCGTCTAGAAATAAAACCCCATTATGAGATAAAGAAATTTCCCCCGGTTTTGGAATTACTCCACCTCCAACCAAAGAATTGGAAGAAATGCTATGATGAGGCGCCCTAAAAGGCCTTTCAGATATCATAGGACGCTTTTCAGAAAGCTGTCCGGCAATGGAATAAATTTGAGTTACTTCGAGTTTTTCTTTAAAAGAAAGTGGTGGCATAATTCCTGGAATTCGCTTTCCAACCATAGATTTGCCTATGCCTGGAGGGCCTATCATAAGCATTCCGTGCATTCCTGCCGCAGCCACCTGCGCTGCGCGCTTAACTATTTCTTGACCCTTTATATCAGCAAAATCAGCCACTTCAAAGCATTCCGCATTATTTCCCATGCCATCGGCTTCGATAGGCGCTATAGGCTTAAATCCGGTAATGTGATCTATGGCTTCAGCTAAAGTATCAACTGGGTAAATAAGCATGCCTTTTACAAGCATAGCTTCAGGCAGATTCGCCTTTGGAATAATAATCCTGCCGACCCCAGACTTATGGAGCCCAATTATCATAGAAAGA
>JAKSSI010000148.1 GCA_024403175.1 Clostridia bacterium | reverse complement strand
CTTGTGTCGGTTGCGTATGAACAAATCGAAGCCCAATTCCTCCTCAATTGCCGCAATGTTACGACTCATAGCGGTCTGCGCAATACAGCACTCTTCGGCAGCTCTTGAGAAGCTTAAGTGGTTTGCAACGCTGCAAAAGTGCTTCAGTTTAACGATATCCATTTATATATCTCCTCGAATACAGCAGGTTCTTAATATACAAATTTGTTATAAGACTATAATTAATTTTATAGTAAAATATAAGATTTTTCAATTATTTATTCATATATAAGGGCGTTTGAAATAAAAGTATCTTTTGAGATGCTATATTAAAACCATCTTATTAGAAATGTGAGGTATATGTATGAACATTACAGCTGAACTTCAGCGTCGTCATCTTGGCCTTCAGCAAATTATGCAGGACAAGAATGTCGATGTTGCTGTAATTATCGGAAACAGCTCAGTAGGTACTCTGGGTTATGGATGCTTCCGATACTTTACAGACTGGAGATGCTACTATCATCTTCAGGCATTTATCGCACGCCCGGGAAAAGAGCCTACAGTATGCGTTGGTACTCTTCTCCATTTACAGGGATTACACGAAAGAGGGTTTAACGATATTCTCTTAAGCCCGGACATCCTTGGAAATGTAATGAAGACTCTGCAGCAGCAGAAGGTTTCTCGTCTCGGCGTAAACTTCGAAATGCTTCCTACAGACTGGTATCTTGCGATTACAAAGGCCTATCCGAATGTTGAAATCGTAGACCTTTCCGCAGAAATCTACAATAGACTCAGAAGCGTTCACAGCGAAGAAGAACTCAGAAGAATCAGAAAGTCCGCTGAAATTGCCGATGCGGGCTACGAAGCTGTATGCAAGGTTTTAAAGCCGGGCGTAAAGCTCTCCGATCTTCATGCTGAACTGGACTACACAATGATGAAGGCCGGTGCAGAAGAAGTATTCACACTTATGTCCAACGGAAAATTCAAGTACTACAGCAACGACCTTGCTTGCCTCCAGGGATTCAAATATCCTGACGACCGCGTAGTTAAGGAAGGCGATACAGTTGGTATGGAAATTACTCCGAGATACAACGGTTATTGGACACAGCTCGTTAGAACAGTATGTGTAAGCGAACCTAACGAAGACCTTATGAAGGCTCATAAGATTCAGCTAGATGTTATTGAAGATACAAGAAAGATGCTCCTTCCGGGAACAAAGCTTGGCGATCTTCTTAAGCACATGTGGGCTACTGGCGAAAACCTTGGATTCATTCCTAAGCTTCCGTTTGGTCATGTACTCGGTCTTGACCTTGATGAAGGCGGCAGAGGTTCCCTCGAAAGCGATTTCATTTTAGGCGAAGGCGCAAACGTTGTTCTTCACCCGACAATGACCCTTGGCGAAATGAACTTCAGTATTTTCTGGGGCGATAACTACATCGTAACCAAGGACGGCGGCGAAAGAATCAACAAGTGCAGTACAGAACTGAGAGTTTTATAGAAAGGAGGACTTTAAATGTATAGCGAACAGGAAAGAGCAAGACGTTTAAACGCTGCTGCTGAAGTTATTAAAAAAGAAGGCCTCCAGGCTATTTACCTCCTAGGTAATGGTACTGTAGGTACAAATGCATTCGGAAATTTCAGATATTTTGTTGATAACAGAGTATTTTTCTTCTTCTCCAGTGCAATCATCACTGCTGATGGAAACCTTTTCGGTGTTGTAAACAACACAATGGGTAAGCTGAATCTGATTAAGAGCTCCTTCGTAAAGGACGTTATTACAAACGTTGACCAGCTGGGCGGCGTTATCGGATTCCTCAAGGAAAAGGGCCTCGATAAGGGGAAGCTTGGCGTTCTGTTTGAAATTATGCCGGCTCCCTGGTTCCTCCGTTTAAGCAAGGAACTCCCCGAACTTGAACTGGTTGACGTTTCCAAGCAGTTATTTGAAGTTCGTACAGTTAAGTCCGACGAAGAAGCTGATACTCTTCGTCAGTGCGGTAAAGTTGCTGATGCAGGCTACAAGGCTGCTATTGAAGCTGCAAAGCCGGGCGCTTATGAACACGAAGTTGTTGCTGCAGCTATCGGCGCAATGCAGAAGATGGGAGCTGACGGCTTCTTTATGCTCATTGCTTCCGGTAAGTTCTCCGCAACAGAAAACAAGCTTACAACACTTCACAACGTTGCAGGCATTGACAGACAGCTGGAAAAGGGCGATTCCGTTGCCATGGAAATTACACCGTACTTCAACGGAAACTGGACACAGCTTGTTAGAACAATCAGCGTAGGTGAAGGAAATCCTGATGCCGATGAATTCAGAAGAGTCAATGTAAAGGCTGTTGGCGAAGCTGTAAAGCTTATTAAACCGGGCGTTCCTGTTAAGGAAGTTGTTCTTAAGATGAAGGAAGAAATCGAAAAGGAAGGCTACAGACTTGCCATGCCTTGCGGACACATCTGCGGAGCAGACCTTAACGAAGAAAGAGTTACCCCTGACAATGAGAGACTTCTCAAGAAGGGTATGTGCGTAATTCTTCACCCGACTATCCTCAACGATACGCTGGAAACAAGTATCTTCTGGGGTGAATCATATCTGGTTACAGATGATGGATATGAATGTGTTATGGACAGTAGCAAGGAACTCTGCATTGCAGAATAACCTTGTGCTTATAAACATCTAATTGCAATTTTTTAAGTTTAAGGAGAATTAAAAATGAACACACTTAAGAGAGTTATTGCAGTTGTTCTGATTCTCGCAATGGTTCTTTCTATGGCAGCTGGTGCTAAGAAGGAAGATCCAAAGCAGGATGATCAGCCGACAACTAAACCGGAAGAAGCAATCGTTCTCAGAGCATCCTCCCCTGCAGCTGGTGATGCAGCTTGGGGTCAGGCACTCGAAATGATGGCTAAGCAGATTGAAGAAAAGACACAGGGCAGATATAAGGTTGACGTATATCACAAGTGCGCTATTTCTGAAAACAGCGAAAAGGTTATGACAGAACAGGTTTACACAGGAACACTTGATATCTGCATTACACCGGCTTCCCTCGCTGCAAGCATTTGGTCCGCATTCTCCGTTCCTTTCCAGTTCTCTTCTCGTGAACACATCTACAAGGTTCTCAAGTCCGACGTAGTTGCTGACATGAACAAGGAAATGGAAGCAAAGGGTATGAAGGTTCTCTCCCTTGTTGAAAACGGTTACAGACAGATTACAAACAACAAGCACGAAATCAAGGTTCCTGCAGATACAAAGGACGTTAAGCTCAGAACACCACAGGCTAAGTCCTCTATCGCTATTGCAGAAAAGATGGGATTCCAGACTGTAGCAATCAGTGCAGGCGAACTCTTCCAGGCTCTTCAGCAGGGTACTGCAGATGGTCAGGAAAACGCTCTCAACACAATTTATGCTAACAAGTATTATGAAGTTCAGAAGTACCTCACAGTTGTTAACTATAACTGGTCACCGGCTCTCTTCGGAATCAACATCGACCTTTACGAAGGTATGACAGCTGAAGATCAGAAGATTTTCGCTGACGTATTTGCAGAAGTTGCTGACTGGGCTAACAAGAAGATGGCTGAAGAAGATACACAGTACATCCAGAAGCTTAAGGATGCAGGAATGCAGGTTTATGAATGCACAGATGCTGACATCGCTCTTTGGAGAGCTCAGATGGAAGGCGCAGAT
>JAKSSI010000147.1 GCA_024403175.1 Clostridia bacterium | reverse complement strand
GCACCGGTGTTATCAGCAACCTTTAATCTGGTTTCTGTCTGAATCATCTGGTGCCTCCTTACTTAACCTTTTCAACTACTTCTACAAGTCTCCATCTCTTGCCTTTGCTGAGTGGTCTTGTTTCCATAATTTCTACCTTGTCGCCAATCTGGCATTCATTATTTTCGTCGTGAGCCATGAACTTCTTGGTAATCTTTTCAGACTTTCCATAAAGAGCATGACGGCGAGATTCTTCAACTGCTACAACGATAGTTTTGTCCATCTTGTTGCTTGTAACAAAACCTACCTTTGTCTTTCTAGCGTTTCTATCAGACATCGTTTCATTCTCCTTTCTGGTTATGCCTTACCGTTAAGTTCATTTTCTTTCATAACGGTCTTTACTCTTGCGATATTTTTCTTTACTTCTCTCATCTTTACAGGATTTTCAAGCTGTCCTGTAACGTGCTGGAAGCGAAGGTTGAAGAGCTCCTTCTTGAGCTTGCCTTCTTCTGTAGCAAGTTCAGCCTGGCTCATGCTTCTGATTTTATTCATATCCATTATGCTTCAGCCCCCTTTACTACGAACTTTGTCTTGATTGGAAGCTTGTGTCCAGCAAGTCTGATTGCTTCTCTAGCTGTTTCTTCAGAAACACCGCCGATTTCAAACATAACTCTACCTGGCTTAACAACTGCTACCCAATATTCTGGAGCACCTTTACCGGAACCCATGCGGACTTCGGCAGGCTTCTTTGTTACTGACTTATGTGGGAAGATCTTAATATATACGTTTCCGCCACGCTTGATGTATCTTGTCATAGCGACTCTGGCAGCTTCGATCTGGTTTGCTGTGATCCAGGATGGTTCAAGAGCTACGAGACCAAATTCACCGTATGTAACCTTATTGCCCTTTGTAGCAATACCCTTCATTCTTCCTCTATGGAGTCTTCTGTGCTTAACGCGCTTTGGCATTAACATTATTCAGCCACCTCCTCTGTTGCTGGAGCCTCAACAGCTGGTTCTTCAACTGCTACTGGCTTAACTGGACGCTTTCTTGGGTTAACTGGCTTAGCTGGCTTTTCTTCTCTAGCGAACTTTCCACCCTTACGGTCGGAACGTTCTCTTCTTTCGCCACGATCTTTTCTATCGCCTCTGCCGTTTCTGCCCTTGCCTTCTCTCTTTGGAGCTTCTTCCTTTTCTTCTGGAATAGCTGGAACGAGGTTTCCGTCAAGAACTTCACCGTTGTTTACCCAAACCTTAACGCCGATTCTTCCGTACTGAGTATCAGCTTCTGCAAAACCGTAATCGATGTTTGCACGAATTGTATGAAGTGGAACGTTTCCTTCTGCATACTTTTCGGATCTTGCGATTTCTGCGCCGCCTACACGACCAGAAATAACAACCTTGATACCCTTAGCGCCTGTCTTCATTGTTCTCTGAATAGCCTGCTTCATTGCACGTCTGTAAGAAACACGCTTTTCGAGGGACTGTGCAATGCTTTCAGCTGTGAGCTGAGCATCACCATCAGGTCTCTTAACTTCTACGATATTAACTGAAACAGCCTTCTTTGTGAGCTTTTCAAGCTTAGCCTTAAGCTGATCAACTCCTTCTCCGCCTCTGCCGATAACCATACCAGGTCTAGCAATCATAACGGATACTCTTAACTGTCCTTCAGCAGCTCTTTCGATTACAACCTTGCTAACGCCGGCTGCATAGAGCTCCTTCTTTACGAACTCTCTAACCTTATTATCTTCTACAAGATATTCGGCGAAGTTCTTCTTGTTTGCGTACCACTTGGAATCCCAATCTTGGATAACGCCAACTCTGAGTCCATGTGGACTTACTTTCTGACCCATTTTAACCTCCTACCGATTATCTTTCTTTAACAGTTACGCCAATGTGAGCG
Source organism: Clostridia bacterium (assembly GCA_024403175.1). The sequence goes on along the minus strand of JAKSSI010000147.1, from coordinate 1,785 downwards.
CTTCTCTTAAGGATAGCACCTGCTCTACCCTGAGAGCCTGCTCTCCAACGCTTCATTGTTGGACCCTGGTTTACATAGATTTCTGCTACATAGAGCTTAGAACGATCCATTTCGAAATTGTTCTCAGCGTTAGCTGCTGCGGATGCAACAACCTTTTCAATGTATTCTGCAGCCTTACCGGTTGTGAACTTTAAAATGGTAAGTGCTTCTTCAACACTCTTGCCTCTTACAAGGTCTGCTACTGGAGCAATCTTTGTAGGGGACATTCTAATGTATTTTGCAACTGCTTTTGCTTCCATTGTCTTTTCCTCCTACTTACTTAACCTTGCTTGTGCCTGCGTGGCCTCTATATGTTCTTGTTGGTGCGAATTCACCAAGTCTGTGGCCAACCATATCTTCTGTGATATATACTGGAACATGCTTGTGTCCATCGTATACAGCGATTGTGTGACCAACCATCTGTGGGAAGATTGTAGAAGGTCTGGACCATGTCTTAATGACTTTCTTTTCATTAGCCTTATTCATTTCTTCGATAGCCTTTAAAAGCTTTTCCTGAACGAATGGGCCTTTCTTTAATGATCTGCTCATTTATTCTCCTCCTACTACTTATCGTTTCTTCTCTTTACGATATACTGGTTAGAAGCCTTGTTCTTCTTTCTGGTCTTGTATCCAAGAGCTGGCTTACCCCAAGGAGTAACTGGGCCTGGACGACCAACTGGTGCCTTACCTTCACCACCACCATGTGGGTGGTCGTTCGGGTTCATTACAGAACCTCTAACTGTAGGACGGATACCCATGTGACGCTTTCTACCAGCCTTACCGAGGTTGATGAGTTCGTGGTCATTGTTTCCTACTTCACCGATTGTTGCTCTGCATTCGATTGCAACGTTTCTCTGTTCGCCAGATGGAAGTCTGAGTAATGCGAACTTTCCTTCCTTAGCCATGAGCTGAGCAGCGTTTCCTGCGGATCTGCAGATCTGTGCACCCTTACCTGGCTTAAGTTCGATGCAGTGTACGAGTGTACCTACTGGAATGTTAGCGAGTGGAAGTGCGTTACCAACCTTGATATCTGCTTCTGCACCGCTGAAGATTACATCGCCAACCTTGAGATCTCTTGGAGCGATGATGTATCTCTTTTCGCCGTCTGCGTAGCAGATGAGAGCGATGTTTGCAGATCTGTTTGGATCGTATTCGATTGTCTTTACTGTTGCAGGGATGTTGTCCTTGTTTCTCTTGAAGTCGATGATTCTGTACTTCTTTCTGTTTCCGCCGCCCTGGTGACGAACGGTGATGCATCCTCTGTTATTTCTTCCTGCGGTCTTCTTTAAAGAAACTGTTAAGCTCTTTTCTGGAGTGCTTGTTGTAATTTCTTCAAAAGTGGAAACTGTCATTCCTCTAAGACCAGGAGTTATAGCTTTGTACTTTTTAATTCCCATTGTATGCCTCCTTTACAGTCCTTCGAAGAATTCGATTGGCTTGGACTTTTCGGAGAGAGCAACGATAGCCTTCTTATAAGCTGCTGTTCTTCCTACGAATCTGCCCTGTCTCTTTACCTTACCATCGAAGTTTGCTGTGTTTACTCTAACAACTTCTACATCGAAAGCCTTTTCTACAGCTTCCTTAATCTGGTTCTTGTTAGCATCTGTAGCAACCTTGAATGTGTACTTCTTGTTTGCTGCATCATCCATACTCTTTTCAGAGATGATTGGTGCGATGATAATTTCATAAGGAGTCTTCATTATGCGTATACCTCCTCGATCTTCTTAGCAGCATCCTGTGTGAGAA
>JAKSSI010000146.1 GCA_024403175.1 Clostridia bacterium | reverse complement strand
GATCGAAGTAGTACCGGAACGCATTACCGAATTAAGTGCTGTGCTTGCAGCACGCTTTGCAATAGTCTGAGCAGAATTTGTCTTTCCACCAAGAACTGAGTTAACTACATTTGTACTTACAGATCTTGCAACAGAGTTTGCAGCTGTTGTTGCGGCCTTCTGTACTGCACTCTGCTTTGTGCTGGACTTCTTTGTTGTAGAAGTCTTAGCTGTAGCAGCCTTTGCAGCGGCTTTTTCTTCAGCAGCCTTAGCCTTTTCTGCAGCGATTCTTTCCTTTTCAGCCTGCTTTTCTGCGGCAAGTCTTTCCTTTTCTGCAGCGGCAGCAGCCTTTTCTTCTTCCTGCATTCTGAGCATTTCAGCTTTAGCCTTTTCTAAGATTTCATAAGCAGATTCTCTATCAACAGATTCTCTATATTTGAATTCAAATTCGGAAGAATTAATCTTTCTCTGAATTTCAGCCTCTGTTGTAGAAACATCAAGAAGGTTCTCAGGACAAGAAATCTTTGTACGCTGAACAACTGTTGGTATACCTTTTGGGTCGAGCACGGAAACAAGAGCTTCGCCTACACCAAGCTGTGTGAGAACTTCTTCAGTATTGAAATCTGAATTTGCTCTAAAGGATTGAGCTGCAGCTCTAATCTTTTTCTGTTCTGCTGGTGTGTATGCTCTTAAAGCATGCTGAATCTTGTTGGAAAGCTGCGCAAGTACAGAATCTGGAATATCTGTAGGCGCCTGAGTTACGAAGAATACACCAACACCCTTAGAACGGATAAGTTTTACAACCTGTTCAATCTTCTGGACAAGAGCCTTTGGGGCGTCATCGAAAAGAAGATGAGCTTCATCGAAGAAGAATACCATTCTTGGCTTTTCGAGGTCGCCAACTTCAGGAAGCTGTTCGAAAAGTTCCGTTAAGAGCCAAAGAAGGAATGTAGCATATACTGTTGGGCACTGAATAAGTCTGGAGCTTTCAAGAATATTTACATATCCTCTTCCGTCAACGTCTGTACGCATCCAGTCTCTGATGTCTAATTCTGGTTCGCCAAAGAGGCATTCGCCGCCTTCCTGCTCAAATGCAAGAAGCGCTCTTTGAATAACACCAATTGAAGATGCAGATACGTTACCATATAAATTAGTAAATTCAGCAGCATTTTCGCCTACATAGGAAAGCATTGCTCTTAAATCCTTAAGATCTAAAAGTAGAAGACCGTGTTCGTCTGCAACCTTAAATGCAATGTTTAAAACGCCCTGCTGAACATCTGTCAGTTTTAAAAGTCTAGCAAGCAAAGTTGGGCCCATGCTTGAAATTGTAACCCTGATAGGGTGTCCTTTCTTGCCGAAAATATCCCAAAATCTTACAGGATAGTTTACGCTTACGCCGTCCAAGTCGCCTTTTACGTCGGAGAAGAATACAGGAACACCAGCTGCGGAAAAATTACCAGCCAATGCCTTCATTGTGGTAGTTTTACCTGTACCAGAAGCACCTGCAATCAATCCGTGGCGATTGCACATACCGAGATTAATGTTTACTGCGCCAGAATTTGACTGGCCTAAATAGAAATCAACCATATTATAATAATCTCCTTATTTTCTTCACACATTTATATTATAATAAGCAAGGTATGATTAAAGCAAGTGTAAAAAAACCTTTCACGATACTTGTGGCGGTAGTTATGATTATCGCCTTGGGCGTAGTATCCCTAATGAATATGACGGCAGACCTTCTGCCGGAATTTTCTTTGCCGTATATGATAGTAATTACTACATATCCGGGTGCAGGTCCTGAAAAGGTCGAAGCTGCTGTTACACAGCCTATGGAAGCAGCGTTAGGCACAATCAACGGTGTTAAAAATATATCTTCAAGTTCGGGAGATAATTATTCAACTGTTCAGTTGGAATTTGAAGATGACACCGATATGTCTGCAGCACTGGTTAAGGTATCTAATGCAATCAATACAGTAAAGAGCTATTTACCGGCTGAAGCCGGCACGCCAACAGTTATGGAAATTCACATGGACATCAGGGCATCTACCTACCTTGGCGTAGCCTTCGAGCTTTCTCATTTTGTAGAAGACGAAGTTATTCCTTATCTCGAACGTCAGAATGGTGTAGCAAATGTAAATAGCGTTGGCTTGGTAGCACAGTCTATCGTTATCGAACTGGATGAAGATAAAATCCAGGATGTTAACGACCGCATTTTAGCCTCTACCGACAAGGCATTTGCAGACGCAAGACAAAAGCTCATCGATGCAAAAGAAACTCTCGAGAAGAACCAAAAGAAACTTGACGACAGTTACAAAGATATCGAAGATGGCTACAAGGAAATTGAAGATGGCTATCAAAAGATTGAAGACAGCAAGGTTGAACTAAAAGATAAGTGGAATGATTACTATTCTGCACTTGGCGATTTCAACAATGCCAAGGATGAACTGTCAGATAATATATATCTTCTCGAGTCAACCGCTGAAAGTCTGCCGCTGCTTATCGAAAATAAGCGCATGATGATTGATGGTGCAAGAACTGCCGTTGCCGCTAGACAAACCGCACAAACAGGTGCAAATTCATTGCCTTCAATTCGCGATAGCATTCCTCAAATATACCAGCTCTCATCACATTATGCAGCAAACCCTGCTACAGCATTTTATGTTATAACAGACCAATCACCATTTTTGCCTACTATTGGAATGTATAATGTAGCTACTGCTACGGATCTTGTAACAGATCCTACATATCCACAGTTAATTACAGCACTTAACACAACATATTATGTAGCTTCTGAAGCTGGTATTATTACAAGCACAGATTACACAACATCCTTCGGAGGTGTTTACAACAAGCTAGATGAAAGTGTTAAAGCTTCAAATGATGGCCTTAAAACTATCGACAAAAACTTAGATCAAATCATTGGTGCATACAATGGTTTACGTCAGGGTGCAGGTCTTCAAAGTGTAACTTGGACTGCAGTTACACTTGATAATGCAAAGATCGATATCATGGAGGAAACATGGGATGGTCTTTGGGGTTCAACTTCAGCTTATGCACGAGCAACAGTTCTTATGCTTAATGCACAGAAAGCTCAACTTGAAGCTTCTAAGTCTCAGCTGGATTCTGCAAAAACTCAGCTAGAAAATGCAGATGAACAGATTGAAAAATCTTATGAACAACTCGAAGACGGAAAGAAGCAGCTTGAAGATGCAAAAGAACAACTGGCTGATGCTCAAAAGCAAATCGACGATGGTTGGGATTCATACTACGATGGCGTTAAGCAATTAAACAAGCAACGTCAGGAAGTTTTAAAGACAGCCAACGCAGATCAGCTTGTAAGCCTTAACACACTTTCCCAACTTGTATATGCACAAAACTTCGAAATGCCTGCAGGCTATATCGACGACGAAAATGATAATAGCTGGCTCATCAAGATTGGTCAGAATTTCGAATCTGCCGAAGATATGCAGGATATAGTTCTTACATATATAGATAAGGTTGGCGACATTAGACTTTCCGATGTTGCACACATTACATACATTGATAATGTAGGCCAGTCCTACGCAAAGATGAACGGAAACAATGCTGTCCTTCTTGCAATCTTTAAGTCCAGTACAGCTTCTACAAATGCTGTTTCAAAGCTTGTAGACAAGGCTATGGCTGAACTTCAGGAAAAGTACAATGGCCTTTCTGTAGTTACACTCCTCGACCAGGGCGACTACATTGATATGCTTGTTCAGTCCGTAATGGAATCTA